>JAKBSB010000010.1:1649-15004 GCA_021845155.1 Thermoplasmata archaeon | reverse complement strand
TAATCTTTGCAAAGGAAGTCTTAGGAAGAGGGAAAGCAGCAAGACTGAAAAAATCAAAGGAAGAAGTTATACCGATGGTGGAATGAGAAAAAATTCCATCCGGTTATTTTTAAAGTTTTAATTTTACTATCTGATCGCTTAATATCATTGCCGGAAGGTCTTCAGAAAAGCATGTTCTAAAAGTTTTTCAAAGATTTCAACTCAAAATTGAAACTGTATGTTGTAATAAGTTTTGTAGCGGTGTTCCAACAGCCGTCAGGTAAGAATACGATAATGAATGAAAAAAAATATATCTTTCCAGCAATACTGATTAACAGTATACATAATGCAATCACTTGAAACAGAGAATGTTGGAGATTTACTGGGCTTACTTGAAATACTTGAGGATGTCGGAAAATCAGTGGACATAGCAACACTGGATGATTCGCTTGATGAAGAGAGAACCACTCTGATGAATCTTTTGAACGACGGGAAATCTTTGGGTTTCCTGGATGTAGAAAAGGGCGATGTTAAACTTACTCTGCTTGGGAAGGAGTTTCTTAAGTCAGATGTTAACAAGAAGAAAGAGATACTGAAAAAACAGCTGATCAGGGTTGAGCCATTCGTTTCTCTGATTAAATTATTCAGGAACAAGGAAAACCTGGAGCTGAACAGAGAGGAACTGTTCGATTTTATAAAAGAAAATTTTCCCTCTGACAATGATGAATCAACTTTCAGGATGATTACAAACTGGGGCCGATATTCAAGGCTTATTGATTATGACGTTGACACGGACGAGATGTTCCTTAAAGAATGATGGTCCTGAAATATGCTGAAGAAATAATTTAAAATGCATTTTCCAATGACACCAATACCTTAGTTTTTTATATTTAGATTATATTAGTGCAACCTAGGTAACGAAGCCATGGAACTTCAAGATGATATATACAAGAAACCGGTCTCTCAAAAATTGGGGGATTATTCGGAGGTCATAATCCTCGGAATATTATTCGCACTTTACCTGTTTCTGGGAAATTACTATTCCTGGAGCATTGTAATAGGAGGAAAAAACTTATCGAGCACGCTGCCTACCTCAGGGGGCAGTGACCCATATTACAATTTCAGGGTCATAGAATACATATTGCAGTACCATGTGCAACTCGTATATGACGCCGCACTTAACTATCCACTGGGTTCCATAAATCCCAGGAACCCATTTTTCCACTGGCTGGTTGTTTTCTTTGCTGAAATACTGTCTCCGATCTTCGGACTTAACAACGCAGCATACTACGTATTCGAAGAACTGGACGCAGTCTTTGGAGCTCTTCTGATAATCCCAGTATACCTCATAGGACGGGAAATATTCGGTAAGAAGGCCGGCCTTCTTGCAGCATTCCTTTACACACTGATGCCAAGTAACCTGTCATCGGGAATACTTAGCGGTGGAAGGATGCACACTCCTGAACTGATATTTGCATTTTTTGCTGTCTATTTCTTCCTCAAGGCAATTAAGCATGCAAAAAAGGTACGCATTGTCGAGAAACAGTCAGATTTTAAGAGCTACGTTCCTTCTACATTGAATTATGTAAAGTCAAATCGTGTTGCTACCATATACGGTCTTTTAGCCGGGGCATCTCTGGGCGGCTTGATGCTTTCGTGGCAGGGCTATGCGTATATTGAGGTTATCCTGCTTATATACGTGGGAGTACAGCTCATTGCAAACCTCATCCTGAAGAGGCCTACGGGTTACCTCACATACTTTACGATCCTGTTTGCGCTTCTTGGCTTTGCCATGGGTTTCTATTACTACAGAGGTGTATCGGAACTTGCAGGATGGTACAATGCTGAAGTCCTGATGGCATTGATGATAATCGTGTTCGCTGCACTTATAAATATTATCGGCAGGAAACCCTGGCTGATGATAATTCCATTTCTTATCATAGTAGTAACTGCGTCGCTGATAGGTTTAAGCGTATTTTACCACAGTGAATTTGAAAGACTCATAAGCGGGGACGGTTATTTCATAAAGACAAGAGTATATTCAACAATAGCTGAGGCCGCAGCTCCTGCCCTGGGGAGCTACATTGGAGGTTTTGGCGTTGCTCAGTTCTTCATTGGTCTAATCGGTCTGGCATACATGGTATATTTCTTCCTTAAAGACAAGAAAGAAACGAGCCTGCTTTTGCTGGTTTTCTCACTGGTATCAATATACATGAGTTTTGAAGCAGGCAGATTTAACATTACTGCGGCTCCGGCATATGCAATAGTTGGCGGTGGAGTTCTAATATACTTCGCCAGAATGATTAAGTTGAATGATATAAAAAGAAGAAGAGTGCTTGCACAGCCGACTATTAGAAAGGCAATAAAAGGAAATATCAGCTGGCTGCACGTTGTAGTTGTCTTCATTTTGGTCGCAGTCCTTGTTCTTCCATCTGGACTTAATGTCATATCCGCAAGCGTTCCATCAAGTTCTGCTGCAAAAATAAACTCGGAAATCAACAGCGCTCTACCCAGTTTCCTTCAGACAACTAATCCCACAAACCTTAGTGATAAATACGTTGGCGGCTACGGTTATGGAATAGTCAATGGATCATCTCCTTTGAGTGAATCAATGGCGTGGCTCGCGACCCAGAATACAAACGTTCCCTTTGATCAAAGGCCTGCATACGTTTCGTGGTGGGATTATGGGTTCCAGGAATTATACCAGGGGCAGCATCCTACTGTTGCAGACGATTTCCAGCAGGGTTATCAGGCAACCGGTGCCATATTGTTATCCGAGAATCAGTCACAGGTCTTGTCTGTAATGATAGGTCGTATACTGCAAGGTAATTTTGCCAACAATTCAAACTCATTCAGTGCAGCAGTAAATGCAGACCTCAGAACATATCTTGGAAGCCCCACTACAAACCTCATATACAACGTTAGCAATAACCCTGGTTCATTTACAAAGGCCGTTCTTTCAAACCAGGCAATCTATGGCAATTATTCAAGTGTGATTTCCTCAGCAAATGTTTATTTTGCATTCATGAAGGGATATCTTTCAACTTATTATTCCATGGCGACCTTAATTCCGCTTTACAGTGCACTGGAACTAAATACGGGATATAGCATTCAGTACATACAGATCGACCGCCAATTATTCCCATCATCAGGCACAAATCCCGGTACTTTCTATGCCCCAGCATATCTTACTGATACGCCATCCTATTCAGCAGATGGTGAAATAGTTCCAACAAATTACTATCAGATTTATGCAGAGAATAATACTGGATCCTATTTTCCGTTAAGTAACTTCCCGGCCGGACAGACTCCAGTGAATTATACAATTGAATATACTCCAGCATTCTATAATACTACAATATACAGGTTAATGGTCGGATATCCGCCATCGGCAGTCGGAATGACCAGCGGAGTACCCGGTCTCACCTCTTCCACATCGACATACCCTGTAATGCCCGGATGGAACATGTCCAATTATGAAATAGTATACAGCGCTAGTCTTTACAATCCTCATAAGAATTATCAGAAATACCCAAATGATTTCACTACTATCCCTCTGCAACAGGCATATTCATATCAGAAAGAAAAGAAAGGTACCGTGATTCTGTTTCCAGAAGCCTCACAGTATATTCCTGCTGAAGATCCAATCTTCGCATATTATCCGGGTGCAGTATTAAATGGCAGGGTAACTACACCTACAGGACTTCCAGTTGCAAACGTCACAGTAACTATAATGGATCAATATGGAATTCCAAAGGGATACGTCAAAACAAACGATGAAGGCTATTATAATATAAGTGCTGTTCCAGGAAATGATTCACTTTATTTCTCAACCGGTGCACTTAACCCGGTTTACCTTTATGGCTCTAACGTAATCAAAGAAGTCAATGTTACTGTATCAGAAATGCAGGGAGAAAGAATCGCCACATCATATAATTCAACTACTGGACTTCCAAATTACTACATTCGCGAGAATGCAGTAGTAGGCAAGTCAGATGTAAGCGGGTCTGTGAATTTTGTCTATCAGCAGGCACCGGATTCAAACACATATGTCAACTCAACTTCCTTCCTGACAGGAAATGTAATACTGTCTAACAGCACATACAGCGCAACTTATAACCTATCCATAACAGATGGCAAGTATTCCATGAACGGCATACCAGCTTATAATTACAATGTGTCAGTCTATTATCAGGGGAAGATGTATAGAAACGTTACAATTTTATCCGTATCTATAGGGTCAGATCAGACATTCAACATTCCAATTACAATGAACCTGATCTATACTGAAGTCAATATCAATGGAAATCCAGTTTCCAGTTATAAAGTGGTAGCTAAAGGGCCATCAGGAACTTATACAAATACAACAAACAGCAATGGATACGCTCTAATGTGGGTAATTCCAGGCAATTATACGGTCTCGGCAAGTTCAACACTTTCAGAGACAAATACTGCAATTGCTGATTTCCAGACTTGGGGGTTGAACACTACACTCAATCTTTCCGCTGAAATTACCGCTACAGTCAGTGGAAATATTACCGGTTCATCTGGAGTAACAAGCTTATGGTTCTATGAAGAGGGTGACCTATCCAATTACTACAACCTTTCAACTACAGGTAAAACTTACGTCCAGAAATTGCCATATGGTGTTTATACAGTTTATGCCAATTCTTCTGGAAAAGCCTTCATTGAAACTGTCACAGTCAATGGAAACGCATCTCTTAATATAAGCCTCCAGGCCTCAAGTTATGTTACAGTTACATCACATATTTCAAGGCTATCATTCAATGCCTATTCTGCAAATTATGAAATCCTTTCAACCGGTTCATTCATCACTACAAGTGATCTGACTAACAGGAGTCTGACGATGCTGGTACCGGATGGAACATATTCATTCGCAGCTAAATCAATACATTCAGGAATTACTGGTTATGGAGTTCAGACTCATTCAATAAATGGAAATCTGACTGTTAACTTGAATCTGAACCAGAATAATTCGGTATCCATGTTTGCATTCAATTCTGAAGCAGGTTCTTCATACACCTCAACCACAGCTCTGACTTCAGGTATAGGGATACTCTATGCAGGAGATGTTCCTGTATATTTCAGCAACATATCAGGAAGCGGATTCAGCCAGCTTTATTACTCTTCATTATACTCGACAGTCTTGAAAGCCAGGGCTTATAATGCATTCTTTACAGGTTCTCCATACAACGTGACAGTTAACGTGTCATCACCGTCTTTTGACTATTCCATGAATCCCTTACTTTACAAAGTCAATATTGTTTTAACAAATAGCTCTAAAACTCTTGATAAATCTGGAGAAATCCAACTGAATGGCAAGACAAGCACTTCGGCTTCATTCGTCAATGGTAAAGCTGAATTTGAGACCATTGCAGGCGTCTATTCCATAAGCTTGACTACAAACAATATGAACCTTGCAGTTCCAGAATCGGCTATCGATATTTACTCAAGCAACGTTGCACAGAATATCACTGTCAACGTGATTCCGGAGGCATCAATAGAGGTGCTAGGTGCTACAAACTTCACAATATTCAATTCAAGCGGCATAGAAATGACAACCAATGTTTCCCTGCCAATTGGGGAATATACAATATACAGCAATAACTCTGTTGGGGCGAACATAACTACCATTGACCTGCAGGCAAATATAACTCTAAAGCCACATATGTCAACATCTTACACACTTACTTATGCAAATTCACTGAACATACCATCCGGTGAATTCAGAATCGCCTCAAAGGCGGGCAGCATATACGTTGATGCTACAACTGCATTTTTACCTCATGGAAGCTATAATATCTCATACTATAATCAGTATTCAAACTCAAGCGGTAATTATGTACTGAGAGGATACAAGAATATTGTTCTGAACAGCAAAGAAAAGGTAACTGTACCGGTACAATCAACTACCGTAAAGACATCGTTGAATATACTCAACCTGTACCAAAATTCGCCAGTGAAATACGCATACTACAAAATCATGAATTCTTCCGGATCCACAATCGCATCTTCAGTTACAAACTCAAATGGAATTATATCAGTCATGCTTACTGGCGGAAACTATACACTCTATATGGTGAACAACGCTACTGGAGTGGGGTACTTTGGAAATGTATATGTTCCAGGTTTCCAGCAGTATTCCAATATAACTCTGTACTCGAGAAGTGCAGCCCTGCAATACATATCTGTAAATGTCGGAAGCAGGATTCTAACTACAAACGTTACAATAACCAGGGGTGTATCATCAATGCTATTCAATACCTCAAGCAAGTATATCATGCTTCCATTTGGAAATTATACATTCTCTTCATCATATCAGTCAAGTGAAACTCTCTATAATAGCACGGTCATCTCCGTAATGTATGAAACAAACTACACAGTATATGTTCATTCGAAAGGATATATACCCATAAGCCTACAAAAACAGACAATACAGGCATTTGTGCTTAAGAGTGACCAGAAGACTCCGGATGCATACCTGAACCAGAGTTTCCTTTATAACTTCACCATTACAAATGCAGGAAATTCGGCCCAGAACATAACACTGACTTCAGGATCGCCATCCTGGATAATGACTTTCAATTTATCGAAAGTTTACATCCAACCAGGACAGAGCATCAACGTTACCGCAAATGTTACAGAAAAGATACCTTCACCTGCAGGACTGGATCAGATTCCAGTTAATGTAACAGACAGCACACAGGTTTTGAATGAGAATCTTGCCGTTAATGTTGAGAAACAGGTACTTTACAAGGTAACATACAGTAAGGTTAACGTACCCTATGGAAAAGACATGAATGTGCCATTCACAATAGTCAACAATGGTACAACTGCAATCAAAGTCTACATGACCATAAATTCAGCAAACATGAGCATCCTGAAGGTCAATGCCTGGAATTACTCATTTACTCTGGATGGAGTGAATGTCACAAATGTAACTGTACCATTCGGTTCATCAATGCAATTAAACCTGACTCTTTTCCCCGTTTCAACTGCAGCGGCATATCCGCTTTCGTTCTCATTCAATCTGACCGGATCTAACAATGTAACATACAACGAACCAGTGAATCTCCAAAAACCAACATATGCCAGCATAAGCCCGTATCCAACCGGAAATGGTATTACCGGCAACTTCACTGGAGATCCGGTCGACACCCTGTACTTCGGGCTTATAATCATAGCTGTGGCTGTGGTTTCAGGGCTTGTAATTGCAGCAACCAGAGGGAGGAGAAAGAAATGAGGGCAAGATCTGCATCTCTTATTGTGCTTGGTATACTTGTAACCATGGCACTTATCCCTGCGATTTCCACTGCAGGTTATGTGCCTCCTTTTTCAGTCACTGCAACAGCGCCTACTGCTGTTTCAACAGGTTCCACCTTCAATGTCACTTTCGATGCTCCATACGGATTTACCAACTACACACTCACCGCTTATCTCGCGGCCGACAATCTTAGTGGAATATCATCTTCCAACGCAACAACCATACATCTCAACTCAACAAAGAATGATACACTTACAGCTACCATAACCGCCCCTTCAGTACCAGGTGCTATGAAAATAACATACATCGAAACTGCAAATTTTAGTTCATCTTCCGTTCGATATGAGAATTCTTTGAGTATTCAGATACTTACGCCCATTGTTTTTCATGCCACTTTGAGGAATTCAGGCAATGCACCCATATATAATGTGAACGTGGAGTTCATCCTGAACAGTGTTGAAGTTGGTAACGAGACAGTGCATGCAATAGGCCCGAAATCCTCTGTTGAAGTGAACTATAGCTATTCCTCATCAACAATATCAAATGGGAAAGTGGTTTTGAATGTCATACAGGGAGAGAATACTCTTAATGTGACAGTTGCCAACACACAGGTCACTCTCCCGGACGGACATAATTACTATGTGACCAAGTTCTATTACGGTGCAGTGCCCAACTACAGCTGGATTTACTACGTGGCAGGCGTTGTCGTAGTGGTAATGGTTGTTATGGCCATGGGAGCAGGCAGAAGGAGAAACATTCCAAGAAAGCCTAAATGGAAGAAATAATCAGAATACATTGTTCAGTGCTGCCTGAATAGTGAGAAATTCCCTGTCGTATACATCTTTTTTACTGATTTTTTCGCTGTTCCTTGGGGGTACAAAAATACTTCCAAGTGAGGCAATTCTTGCAGCCGACAGTGCATTATTGTGTATCTTGTGGGGCATACTGGTATTTCTTTCATCCACAACCTTAAGGTCGATTCCAGTTTCAGCTAGGTCCTGAATTATACGATCTCTGTGTGGTTTATCTCCATCCCCTATCTTGATTGAAATGTTTCTGTACCGGTATGAATCCCTGATTTCCATGACCTCTTTTCTCACCATCTCTATCATGGGAGTCTCGAAGGCTTCTGTCAGAACGTTATCTGCAATGACCGCAACACCTGGATAAGGGCCTGGATCAAGCCCTATTACGACTTCATCAAAAACTTCCCTGTTCATCAGCAGCGGGAGGGAGTTTCGAATCCCATAGGTGGAATCTCTGGCGTTTATCTGCCTGTCCCAGAATCTTTCATCTTTTTCAGAACTGAGAACAACTGCCACATCCCGTGGAATATTGCTGGTGCTTTCAAGACTTGTAAATGGAATTTTCCATTTCCGGAGGTCAACTATGATATCATGATAAAACTTGAAGTCAAGAGTAAATATGCCTACCCTTCCCATTCAAGGTAAAATGCACTGATAGCTTATATGCTTTACGAATTGGAGCTTCAAGATAAATGTGATTTCCCTGTTCAGTTAAGAATCTTTATCTGTCCAGCAACTATGTTATTGGCTATTTCAAGGAACTGCTTCTCTTTTCCCCTCGGTATGACTGCACCTGCAGCAATATCATGCCCTCCTCCGCTTCCTCCGACTTCTTTCCCAGCCTCTTTCATAACCAGTGAAAGATTAAGGCCATGTTTTACCATCCTCCTGGTTCCCCTGGATGATACCTTTGTGTCGCCATTCCCAACATTGAATCCTATAAGGGGCTTATTCTGTTTTGCCAGGTAAAGCATGAGAGCACCGCTTATTGCCCCGGCCATCTCTGACTCAGGGGCGTAGAAATATCTCAGGTGGCTCTCCTCAAATAGTTCCTTGTTGGTCCTGTAAACGTAATCTATGAGCTTGGTCTTGAAAACTTTCCAGTTCTTTATCATCTCATCTCTTACTGACTGATCCCCAAGGAAAAACTGGACCGGTATAGAATTCCAGCCGACCTTTCCATTTCCGTCTATTATGTTGCTCAATTCCTTGGAAGAAAATTCCATTCCGTCAAAACTCATTATGTCATTTTCAAGATACTTCAGGGCCTCAGTTCCAACTCCCTGATCCAGAAGCTTGATGGAAAGGTTCACCGCCAGTTTCCTCATCTGTTCCTCACCAAGTTCCTGCAGTGTCAGGTTTCCCGGAATGTTTATACCTGAGAGAAATTTCTCCACATTCTCGGGCTTTCCAGTGAGGTCATTGAAAAATGGATCTGTTGAGTACGTTATTGAATCTATGAGGTTCCCACCCTCCAGGTTTATTCCACGAAAAACATGGCTCTTTCCCCCATAAGCCTCCACAAGCTTCCTGTTAAGGCCGTGGAAACCACCCATGTCCTGCTTGTCGGCAATGGCGCCGGCCACAAAAAATGGAAGAAGGTCGGCATTAGCCTCATCCATTGCCAGGGCCATAAGAAAAGCCATCGTTGCTCCGCATGCCTCCCTTGTGCCATCCACATGGTAGTCCCTGGCATTGATATTGATTCCCTTAATCGTGGTACGGTTGAAGAAATGATGATCCAGGACTATTATTTTTTCATATTCGGGAACATACTGGACCTGATCTGATCCGGCATCTACTACTATGGTTGTGATGTCGTCTTCTTCAATCCTCTTCCTGAAGCTTTCTCCGTCCAGAGCTTTTATATAACCCAGATGGAACTTTATGTTCTTCCTTTTGAGGGCATTTGTAAGAATAATTGCGGAACTTGTCCCATCACCATCATAATGGGCAAGAATCCTGACATAATCCTCATTGAGGATCTGCCTGGCACCGTTCTTGAGCTGTTCGTAAAAATCCTTCTCTATTATGTCTTTCAACATAATCAGATAACTTTATTCAGGTTCCATTCTGTTGAAAGGTACCCCTTGCTCTTGTAGTACTTTGTCATTCTGAGTATTTTTGCCATAATGAGCTGCTGGCCCCTTTTATTGCTCATGTCATTCCTGTTAAGCTGCATATGCTTCGTGACATTCTTGTACCTGTTGATAAGGTTCATCAGGTCTTCAGGAACATCCGGACTCAGGTTCTTCTCCTTTAGTACAGTACCTATTTTCTTGTTCAGGATTGTCTTGGTTCCGGGTATTCCATACTGGTCCCTTAACCTTACACCTATATAAGAACTGGAAGCCCCTTCCTTTCTGAGCTGGACGATGAATCCTTCCACCTCTTGACTGTTAATCTGAACCCAGCTTTTGGATTCATCCGAATATACTCTTTTTGATCCCGATTTTCCCTTTTTTCTGGTATGCATTCTTGCCATTGAAATTACCTTGAACCTTTCCAGATTATATAGGTATTAATTACCTTTTTCCTGCATCAAGACAGCGGCCATTAAAATAACTCAGACAAACCCCAGCTTCCTTTCTGTCGAGCAAATTATTTCGGAAGCCACAGTCCATATTGTCAGTTCATCCTTATAGATGGAGCATGCCCTTCCCAGGGAGTAGGCGTCGCTTCTGTAATCTCCCTCGGAAAAGCCGCCTATTATATACGTGGCTTCATCTGTCCCTGTGATTTCGTCAATTTTTTTCCTCTCGCCTGAGGGAGAAAATACAGTGACGTGCTTGGAATTCGCCATTTTTAAGGCATCCTCCAGCGATCCTTCATGGCATTCCATGAGTAACACACCATCACTCTCTATTCTCCCCTTCACAAGCAGGCTTTCGATCAGGCCAGTGAACCTGTTGTAGGATCTTGGCATCCTGGTCTCCGGATTTATGGTGATTATTTTATCCATCCTGGTATGGATTATGATTCTGATCTGCCTTTCCCGGTTTAGTATAGAATCCTGTACGACCATGATAAGGGTGTGTATGATGTCCGGCCTTCCCCTCCGGTTAGATTCTCCAGGAAAATGCCTGTCTATGGAACTGTGCATATAGTTGGAATCAAGGAGGATCCTGTCGAAACTCTTTCCCCTCTTCTTTGCAAGGTTTATTATGTTGAAATCATGGGACAGTTCAGGGGGTATTGTTTCAATTTCTGCGTCAGCAATTATAAGGGTTATCATTGTAGCATCATCGTATGCAATGCTGAGTATTGAAATTTTTTCCAGTCAGACTGGGAAATACAGATTAAGAAGAATTGCAATACACGTCTGTGATTTACGCTTGAAGATCAAGGAAGGCCTTATTGAGGTTTATACGGGCAATGGAAAAGGGAAAACCACTGCAGCATTCGGCCTTGCATTCCGGGCTTCCGGGTGGGGATACAAAGTGTACATGCTGCAGTTCATGAAGCTCGGTACATACGGAGAAAACCGGGCAGCCCTGAAGCTTCCAGACAACATGACAGTGAAATTTGTGGGAATGCCTTATTTTATTGCATGGGAGGAGGATATGCCTGTGGAGGACAGGAAGAAGGTCAGGAATGTGAGATTCTGCAAGAAGGGTGTACCACCACCGGAATACAGGGCAAAAGTCCAGGAAGAGTTTTCAGAACTTGAGAAAAGCATTGCCAGCGGTCAATGGGATATCATAATCCTGGATGAGATCAATGTTGCAATATATTACAACCTGCTTTCACTGGACCAGGTTCTCGCCATGCTGGATAAAAAGCCAGGAAGCCTTGAGGTTGTACTGACTGGAAGAAAAATGCCTGAAGAGATCATGGAGAGGGCAGACCTTATAACCGAGATGCTGGAGATAAAGCATCCTTATTCAAAGGGATATCCTGCAAGAAGGGGAATCGATTTTTAGGGGCTATGCTACACGGGTTCAAACGGATCTCCGGCAAGTCTCTGCTTCAATCTTGCACCAGAGCCGTAAAAAAAGATGAGAAAAGCTACAGCGATATTGATGGCGAATATTATCCCCCAGAAAATTACTGGCATTTTTAAGAACAGGGGAAGTATCGAGGTTCCAAAAACGATGGCGAGGGGGCTTATCGTGCTTGAGAAGACCTGGAACACCCCGTAATACTGCCCCCGTTTATCCGATGGAGCCATTTTTCCAATGGAACTGGTTATTGGCGGTGTTGAAATGTTCTCCCCGATTGTGAGAAACGCTATATCAATGAGGATAAAATAGAAATTCGAAGAAAAAGATACAAGCAGGAAAGTTACAGCATAGAATACAAGGCCCAATGAAATTCTGTGCGGATCAGAAAGTTTACCGACGAGCCTGTTGACCGGCAGCTGAAATAACGCAACAACGATGCCGTTAACGGCATACATAACCCCAATCTGGTATGCCGTGAAGAGATAATCCGTTGACAGGAATAGCGTAAGGGTAGGTCCCCACTGGCCAACTGCGAAGAACGAGATGGCAATAAGGATGCTCCAGCCCATGAAAATCCGGTCATTCCATGGAAACTTTATTTTCCTAAGTACTACCGAACCAGTATCATTGGCGATCTTTGTCTCCTTCACCACAAAAATATACACTACCCATTCAAAAAGTGAAGCTATGGCAGGTGCAAGAAAGACAAATGTATAGCTTATACCTGCAAGAAATCCACCGATTGCGGGCCCAAATGCAAAACCTACATTGCCGGCAATCCTTATTATGCTGAAAGCCTCAATTCTTCCTGTTATGGAAGTGGTATCAGTGATTATGACATTATCCGCTATTGCCTGAACACTGCCAAAAGGGGCAATGAAGAGATATATGGCTTCAACCACAATGGTCGGCGATGAATACTGTATGGCAAATGAGAGCGACAGGAAAAGTGCGAAAACAATGGGTGGAAGCACAAGTACAACCCTTCTCCTGCCAATTCGGTCAATTATCCTGCCTCCATAAAGGGCAAATGGGAGGGATATAACCGATGTAAGGAAGAAAAGAAGCCCGATGACAACAAAGGATATGTGCCGGACATCTGCAAGATAAAGCGGTATTATGACCCACGCTGCAGATCTTCCGAAAGTCCTGATAAATTCCGTGGTGGATATGGCCTTTACGAAAATATTCAGCCGCTCCTTACCCGCGGCAGCCGGTTTAAAAATAGACATAAAGACCTTTTCTTCCACTTATATGATCGGGTTGTATTTATCGCTTACCAGAAGCCAGAATCATTATTCATGGATCAGAGCAGTGATATGACAAGAGCTCCTGCAATTG
>JAKBSB010000010.1:0-1639 GCA_021845155.1 Thermoplasmata archaeon | reverse complement strand
CCGATCTCAATTGCCATAATTATTCCGGATATCTGTATTGCCGCCAGTTTTTCCCTGAAGAACAATACACCAGATATGGCAATAGTCGCCGGAAGTATTGCAACTATGGACCCTGCGAGCACAATGAAGTCCCCGGAAATAGCAGAAGCATAGACCACGTTTCCGCTTCCGTCAAGAAGCCCTGCAAGTATCCCGAGTGCAAGGATTGTTCTATAGGGTTTCTGTTTTCCTTCAGCAGTTTTCTTCCTTGCAACCATTATCCTGGGGAGGAAGATGACCGTAATTATGAAAAAACCCACAATTCTGGCAAGAAGAAGGGGGGTAGTTGAAAAATGCACTGCAAAGATGGCTTCGGAAAGCGGTATATAGTATAAGCCCCAGCTTATGTTCGCAGCCGCGGCCAGAAGAAGAACCTTATTGATCTTGACGCTTTTATTAAGGGATACCAAAAGTGCACCCATTATTATCAGTGTTATTCCAATATAAGTGAAAAGACCTGAACTCTCCTTCAGAAAAAGAATTCCTATGGAGATTACAATTATCTGTTGCAGGTTGATCATTACACCGGCGCTTGAAACATTCTCCTTCTCAAGTGCCTTGTAGAATAACAGATATCCTGCCCCCAGCATCACGCCTGAGACCAGTGAAAGGAGGAGAAAACTGGAATAATGATATACAGGTTTTTCAATAAGAATTGCGATTATCATTGGAAAAATGCCAAACCCAACAACTATGGACGATGTCCTGTAAGTGCCAAGTGCAACGCTTACCTTCTTAATGATTGTATTCGAAAATGTCCAGAGTGTGAGGACACCCAGGGACAGGAGAAGGCTCAGCTCAAGAATCATTAACTTTCCTTTACGTCTGCGGTATTTGTTTCATGTATTAATTCTGTCCGTGTTCAAACCTGACATACTTTTTTCCTTTACAGAAAAATATAGACCAGGGAGACAACCATTGCTGCCATAACTGTCAACCCCATGTTTCTTGTTTTCAGGATGACTGGGAAAGCCGCAGCAAGTGAAACCAGGGTCTCTATGTCAAGTTTCTGTATATTATATACGAAAAGTGCCGTGAAAGCAGAAATTGCCAGCATATCGAATATCTTCTCCACTTCTTTTCCATTACCGATCCTGGAGTAAAATGCCCAGGGGATAAATCTCTGCAGAAAACTCAGCAATGCAAGGGCCATAATTATCAGTACAAGTGTTTCAATCATTTTTGCCACTCCTTTTCTTAACCAGCAATACTCCAACTAAAAGGCCTGAAAGTATGGGCACTATGATGAAGATATCAGATAGCCCAAGAAATCTTCCAGCCACTGCAATTATGCCCGAAACAACAGCCACGATTAAGCCCTCAGAATGTTCTATCCTTGGAACAAGAAGTCCAAGGAAAAGTGCAGGCAATGCAAGGGCAAGCGCACCTATGACATCGGGGGGAACGCTTTTCAGGAGGATATTTCCGACAACTGTCCCTCCTATCCAGATCAGGTAAGCATAGATGTATAATGACTGCATTCCTCTTTTTCCCAGTTCAGGGCGGGAGACTGAAATTGCATATGTCTCATCGGTCAGAAGAGGGCTCAGGGAAAGTATGTCAGAGAATCCAAGCGAAGGTCTCTGGTGCTCTATATGCG
>JAKBSB010000246.1 GCA_021845155.1 Thermoplasmata archaeon | reverse complement strand
CGCGGGTATAATCCTGATGATCACAATTGGAAGTTTATCATTTTATGATCTTATGTTTGCAGCGATCATAAATGGTTTCCTCATGATGTTTCCGCCCAATTACTGGGCACTGCCCGGAAATATATATCCACTTGCCCTGGTCAGTGCAGGAGCATTCGGCATGGGTCTCATATCAAATTCTGCGGATGCAATAGGTCCTCTTGTTACCTCATCTCTAATATCTGATCTTGGCTGGAATGGTGTGTTTCTAATTATGCTGGGACTTTCCATATTTGGCATATTTATGAACATATATCTTTTCAGGTCAAAGATAAAACTACCTGAAAATTGAGTACCATGAGAAACTTTGGATCAGCAAAAATAATTCCAATAAACAGGTTGAATCCATATCCAGGGTTTTAAAGTTATTCAAGGGACACTATAAAAAAACTAATAAATATATCTTTCACGTAAAACACTCATGACTGATGAAGTGGATGTTGAGAAAGGTTCAGTGCTGAAGAGAAAGTTCACTCTCTTTGACGCCGCGCTGTTTGGAATAGGTGGTGCAGTTGGTTCTGGAATACTGTTTGCAGCAGCTTACGGAACTGCCTATGCGGGTGCTGCTGTCATAATATCATGGCTGATTGCTGCAGCAATGATCGTCATTGTCACAATTCCCTTTGCAGAATTTTCATCCATGGCTCCACGGGGAGGAATAAGTGCGAGGATCTCTTACTATTCATATGGAACTTATGGAGGTTTTCTTTCGGGATGGGCTCTGTTTCTATGGGCTGTAATGATTCCACCCATAGAGGCAGTGGCAGTTTCCGAATATGCTGCATACTACGTACCGGCGCTTTACAATGGCACTTTTCTTACGCCATACGGTATAGGTCTCTCGATTCTCATTACAATAATATTCGTTTTCATAAATCTAGCAGGAATTTCCAAGATGGGAAAGTTTAACAGCGCCCTTACCTGGGTAAAGATCGCCAGTGTGGTAATTCTGATAGTAATGGTACCGCTCATAATTTTCCACTCATCCAACTTTACAGTTCCTTCATTCATTCCATCAACCGGCTGGAAAGGAATATTCATAGCAATACCTGCAACAGGCATTCTGTTCTCATTTGGCGGATACAGGCAGGTTGCGGATATGGCAGGTGAGATCAAGAATCCGAAAAGGAACCTTCCACTTGCAATAGGAATAACACTGGCCGTCCAGAGCATTTTCTATGTTCTGATGTCTATCGTGATCGTTGGATCGGTTAACTGGAGTTCTCTGGGCGTTGCACCCGGGGACTGGGGCGCGGTATCAAGTCTATCTTCACCTCTTGCAGACCTGATGAAAGGTAACCTTGCTTCATTAACAGGCGATCCGGCAATAATGATTTCAGGGCTTATCTTCCTGGCACTTCTTTTCGCCATCTATTCGCCACTGGGTACCTTTGGTGTTTATCTTACCGGAAGCTCAAGGATTATATTTGGGTTTTCCAGGGAGGGCGCCATACCTGAAGGACTCGGAAAGACTGATAAGAGGGGAGTACCGGTATACGCAATAGTTCTCGTTGCCATAGTTGGGGATCTATTCCTTATACCATTGCCAAGCTGGGAATCACTGGTTGATTTTGTCGTGGTTGCTGCAGTGGTGAATTTCGCTCTTGTAGCAGCATCAATCCCTATTATAAGGAAGCTGCATCCAAACGTAGAGAGATCATTCAAGGTTCCATATTTCAAGGCTTGGTCTCTCGTTGCATTTGTTGTATCCTCGCTCCTTGTTTACTGGGCCACATACCCTACCACCCTTTATGCCATCACGGCAACACTTGTAGGAAGCGTGGTTTTCCTCTATCAGGCCTATAAGGCTAACTGGAAAAATCTGGGGTTGAGAAATTCTATCTGGATACCATTTTACCTGATAGGTTTGCTTTTCCTTTCCTACATTGGTTCCATAGCCACTGGAGGACTTGGCATACTTCATTTCCCGGTGGATGTATTTGTTGTCATTGTCTACGGAGTTGTATTCTGGTTCATATCACAGATTATGGCTCCAAAGACGCCAGTCGGTGACATGGAAGCTCTCATAGCGAATGCCCCGAAGGAGGAGCCAGTACTGTAAAGGCTTCAACCAATTTTCATTGAATTGTGAATCCATAAATCTATATTTTAAACCTATTTATCCGTACTTTGCAACAGCCTCAGATTTACTCAATAAATATACAGAGTACGAGTTGAAGTTTCAGTTTTGGGGAGTTGGGTAATTATTATGCAGTGGGTTACCATGGGGGGAAAATATCACTCAGATAGGATCAGCTCCTGTTAGAGAATTCTAAAGGTATGCGATGCTTTCAGGTCATTCCTGCTCGCAAACTGTTATAAAAGCCACCCGGCAAATTTTAACACGATGCCTGATAGAATTATATAATGGGATAGGCTCAAAGACTTATGAGAGTAGAAGACTTGGGTGGGTCAAAAAGCCTCGAACTTGTTAATCTGGTTTTTGACAAACTATCTAAAGGTGAAAAGGTGATTTCACTGGCAATTGGTGAGCCCCTTCAGGATACCGATAAAGAAATAATTGATTATGCAACCAGGGCCATGTTCGAAGGATATACGCATTATGTTCCAACGCCGGGGATTCCTGAATTTAGGAAAAGTGCGGCTGAAAAGGTAAACAGAAAGAATAGTATCAAAGCAGATGTTGAAAATGTAATTTTTGTACCATCAAAATTTGCCATATACTCTTCCCTTATGGCCATAGGAATGAATTCAAGTATGGAAGTTCTTGTGCCTGATCCGGGCTATTTCTACGAAGAGCCTGTAATGCTCTCCGGTATGAAGCCTGTTAGATACAAGCTTAATGCCGACTTTTCGCTGAATATAAACGAAATAAGCTCAAAGA
>JAKBSB010000245.1 GCA_021845155.1 Thermoplasmata archaeon | reverse complement strand
GTGTATTCCATTTCTGCTTTTCCCATGGGTTTCAGTGGACTTGCAATGTTGATTGTGACAGGCTTGGTATGGTCCAGGTTCAGGGATCTTGCATCGCCTTCATTAAACTGCAGTGGAAGAACTCCCATCCCGATGAGGTTGCTCCTGTGGATTCTTTCATAGCTCTTTGCCACAGCAGCTTTTATTCCAAGAAGAAGTGGCCCCTTTGCAGCCCAGTCTCTTGAACTTCCTGTGCCGTATTCTACCCCTGCAAATACAACAAGTGGAACGTTTTCTCCCATATACTGAACGGCGGCATCGTATACCGTGGTCTCTTTTCCGTCTGGATAATGTTCAGTGTAGCCTCCTTCCCTGGTCACCATAAGGTTTCTTATACGGTTGTTTGCAAATGTTCCTCTCATCATAACCTCGTGATTACCCCTTCTGGAACCGTATGAGTTGAAATCCTTTGGATCTATGCCGTTTGCAATCAGGTATTTTCCGGCCGGGCTGTCTTTCCCTATTGCACCCGCAGGAGATATGTGATCGGTTGTGACTGAATCTCCCAAAAGCAGAAGAGGACGTGCGTCCCTGATCTGACTGATCTCAACATGTTCCTCCGGATCAAACGTGTCAAAGAATGGAACACGCCTTATGTAAGTGCTCTTAGGGTCCCAGTCATAGATCGCACCCTTCGGTGCCTCTAGACTCTCCCATTTCTTGTTGTACACATCGAGGTTTGAATATTTTTCTACGAACATGCTCCTGTCAAGACTGCTGTTTATCACTGTGGATATCTCATCCTCTGTTGGCCATATATCCCTGAGATAAATTTCCTTCCCGGATTTTGATATTCCCAGAGGTTCAGTGTTAAGATCAGTTGTTATCTTCCCAGCCAGTGCGAATGCCACGACCAGAGGGGGTGACATGAGATAGTTTGCCCTTACGTTTCTGTGTATTCTTGCCTCAAAGTTCCTGTTTCCCGACAGCACTGCAGCTGTGTTCAGCTTATTTTCAATGATGGCCTTTTCAATATTCTCGTCAAGGGGTCCGCTGTTTCCTATGCATGTTGTGCATCCGTAACCAACGAGGTAGAAACCAAGCTTATCCAGGTATACCTGCAGACCCGATTTGTTAAGGTACTCCGTAACAACCCTTGATCCCGGAGCAAGGCTGGTTTTTACCTTTGGATTGACTTTCAGTCCCAGTTCAACTGCTTTCTTTGCAAGGATCCCGGCTCCAACCATTACTCTTGGATTGCTGGTGTTTGTACAGCTTGTGATTGCGGCTATCACAACATCACCATCCATAAGAGTTTCACTCTTTCCATGCAGAGTTATCTCGGCGCTTTTGAGGAGAACCTGTTTCTGTCTGTTCCCGGTCTCTGCCTGCTGCCCGGATTCCTCCATGAACTTCATGAAACTGTTTCCTATGTTTTCCAGATCTACCCTCTGCTGTGGTAATTTTGGTCCGGAAACGCTTGGCCTGATATTTGTGAGATTCATCTCTATCAGTTCTGAGTAAGCTGATGCGGAATCTACTCCAAACATACCCTGTTCCTTGAGATACTTCTCAACAAGTTCAATATGCTCCTCGCTTCTTCCTGTTAGCCTGAGATAATTCAATGTTTCACTGTCCACCGGAAACAGGGCCATAGTTGCTCCGTATTCAGGACACATGTTGGATAGAGTGGCTCGATCGGGAAGGGAAAGAGATGCTATCCCGTCCCCCAGGAATTCGATAAATTTTCCCACGACCTTATGCTTTCTGAGCAATTCTGTCAGGTTGAGTACCAGATCTGTTGCCGTCACTCCCGGTTTTAGCTTTCCGGTAAGTTTTACCCCAACAACCTCCGGTGTCTTGAATGTAACAGGCTGTCCAAGCATAGCAGCCTCTGCCTCTATACCACCAACACCCCAGCCCACAATTCCAAGACCGTTGATCATTGTTGTATGGGAATCAGTTCCCACAAGGCTGTCCGGGTAAGCCATATTCTTTCCATCAACCTGCTTTGTCATTACAACCTGGCCAAGGTATTCCAGGTTTACCTGATGAACTATGCCAACAGATGGTGGAACTATCCTCATATTTTTGAAGGCCTTCTGTGCCCATTTAAGAAATCTGTATCTTTCGGAGTTCCTTTCAAACTCAATATCCTGGTTTTGCTGGTATGATTCTTCCGTTCCAAAGAAATCAACCTGCACCGAGTGATCTATGACCAGATCAACCGGAACAAGTGGGTTTATAACCTCAGGATCCTTGTTCATTTCCTTTACCTTGTTTCTCATGGCAGCAAGATCCACAACAGCAGGAACTCCTGTAAGATCCTGCATAAGAACACGGGAAACGGTGAATGGTATTTCGCTGTCTGAAGGTTTCCCGGGATTCCAGTTTATGAGATTCTCAATGTCCTCCTCTCTAACGGTTTTCCCGTCAAAGTTTCTAATGAGTGATTCCAGTATTATTTTTATTGAAATCGGAAGTTTTGATATTTTTTTCTCCCTGTCAATATCCTTCAGGGAATAAAATGAAAAATTCCTGTCCCTTACCTTCAAATTTTTTATGACCTGATATTTACTTTCCATGATATATCAGTTCATGGTATTGGGAATTGATTAATTACAGTTTTGACACTTCTGGGTTGTGGAAAAAGATCTGTGCCATTGACTGATCATTTCTGGATCTGGATGGTCTTCAGTGCCTCCATTGCCTCCTTTACATGGTTCTTAGCGTTCATCTGTGAATTGTACACATGAACTATCTTCCGTTCTCTGGATATAACATAGGTTATTCTGGGTGGAATTAACATTCCGGTCGCACCGTAAAGTTTTCTTATTCGCTTATCTGGATCACTGACTAGAGTGAAGGGGAGTTTTCTATTCTCCTTGAATTTCTTATGCGATTCC
>JAKBSB010000244.1 GCA_021845155.1 Thermoplasmata archaeon | reverse complement strand
ATGAAGAACATGTTCTCACCAGTCATCAAGGAACGTTCCATCTATACTGAAGGCAATGTATCAGGAACACTGAGGAATGCCATTGCAGATCATCTGTACATTGAAACATATGTGAGAAATTACGGAAATACAAACACACCGTCAGGTGATACCATGTTCAGGCTGTTGAAGGGAATTGCATCTGAATCCGGTTCACACAGGAGAAAAGGATCTGATATGGTTAAGAGCAGGAAAACAGTGAGAACTGGAATGGAGAAGATACAGTCACTGCTGGATCTCATCAATCTCCATGGGTGCCTTCTCAACACCAGTGAATGTTACCGTGTTGGAAAAATCAGGAAAAAGCGAGGCAAAGGTGATTATTTTTGCTCCTGGAAATAGTCATTCTTGAAATGATACTTAAAGAGCCATTCGTAATGTCCATGCAGTGACCCCCAGTAAATTTTCTCCATTACCTTCTTTTCCATGTAATTTGTTCTCGATGGTGCAATTTTTTCCACGGAGGTATCGTAGGTACCAACCACGAAGGTGGCTTTGTGGAAACCTGTTTCCATGGAACACTGTGTTCTGCCGGTGAACTTATATCTCTTTTGGGTGCCCTTTATTTCCTCAATTATGTTGTTGGCCACCACAACACCTTCAAGATGGGCTTCTACACCTGCCTTCGATATTGGTATATTTGTTGTGTCCCCAATGGCGAATCCATTATCATAGCTTGTAATGTGCAGATTCCTCTTGTCAACTTTAACCCATCCGTCTTCATCCGCAATTTCAGATCCTTTCAGGAATCCCGCAGGTTTATGTGGGGGTGTCAGAAACAGGTAATCATACTTCACAGTTTCTCCCTCAAGAGATGTTATCTCTTTCTTATCTGAATCGACCGAATCTGTGTTGAATGTTGTGATGCTTTCTATGGACCGAGCTTCATATAAAGGTTTTATGACTTCGTTTATTGGCTCAGCCGAATATATTCTTGTGAACGGCGTTATATAAGTTATTTCGACTTTATCTCTTATTCCAGCCTTTCTAAAGTGCTCATCCAACATGAACGCAGATTCGTTAGGGGATGGAGGGCACTTATACGGAAGTCCTGCTATTCCCACCACTATCTTGCCTGATTTTATCTTGGTTATCTGTTGATATATTAGGCTTGAGTTCTGGGCGCTTGTGTGAAAATCCATATTTGCCTCTCTAAGACCTGAAATTTGATCATAATCCGGAAATGACCCAGTTGATATTATGATGTAATCGAAGTCGATCTTTTCGTTACTGCCTTCTGTTCTTACGTACTGGTTTGCGAGATCTACCTTTTCACAGTTGTCATAAACAATGTTTACACCGTTTGACAATAGTTTTTTCACAGGTCTCCTGATCTTCGAGGGATCTGTTCCACGGAATGCAACTTCAAGGTATCCTGGCTGGAATTCCTGTTCCTTCCTCTTATCAAAAAGTGTAATGGATACTTCGCCATTCTTAATTTGACTCGACAGGCTTTTTGCTAATTTGCTGGAAGTTATGAGGCCTCCAGCCCCACTTCCTATTATTGCTATTCTTTTCATTTTCATCACCTTGTTATTGGCTCTGGTGTTAATTTCTTGATTCTTCCCAATACGACGTAATGGTATGTGGAAATTCCAATTCCCAGTATCATCACAACAAAACCTGCGATGATCATTACATTGCTTTCCTGGGTCATAAGGGTGGATGGTATTCTTACAAGATACCTTGAATTGGCATTCAGGCTCTCAAGTCCAATCGCCACAAGGATAAGACCAAATATCACGGAGAATACACATTGCTCCAGGAGGGAACGATATCTTGTGACATACTTTGCAGCATTTATTGTCCTGGCCTTGGATCCAGCAAGTCTCGTACTGAGAAATATATATGCAAAGTACCCTGCAACGCTTCCGAGTATTATCCCGACGGCGAATACGAGTCCAAACAATGAAAGTCCTGCCAGACCACTCCAGAATCCCCCGACGCTGCAACCTTGTGCGATTCTAGCTCCTATTGCAATAATCACACCGCCAAAGAAACCAATAGATAAATCGCCCGCCTTACCGGCCGACCCGGATGGAAGTCGTATTTTGAAAGTGCCCCTTGCCATGGAAAATACGGTCGATCCTGCAATAATCATCAGAATAAAAAATGAGAATGCACTTATCACAGGGATTGTCTGATACCAATTAGTGGACAAACCGCTTTCACCAAGATAAATACCAAACGGTGAAAGAAGATATTGTGAGAAGAGTGCAACGGGCGTCGTGACTCCTAGATAGTTAAACGAATGCCCTGCGGCGAATATGAATGAAGCAATCATTGCGAAAGAGAAGACTGTTCCAATGAAATATGGTGAGTTCATAATAGCTTTTTTTCCTTTAGTAGAGGAACTTTGCAGACTTCCTATGCGTCTCTTTCTAAGTATAAGTGCAGCCCAAAGAAGAGCCAGGAAGAATAGTATTCCCACGATTGCCGCACCAGCTGTAGCCGTAATTCCCGGTAATAAATTGGGTACATAGTTCAGAGTGCTTCCATTTCCAATATTGCCGGTTCCAGTTGCCTTCCACCAATAAGCAAGATCCAACCAGTTGAAAATCGGAAAAGCGAAGATAATTGATCCGAGTGCGAGGCCGAGAAGTTCCATCCAGTTTACTACGTATCCTGATCCGGATTTCCATAACATCCCAACCATGCACCCCTGTCCAAGCATCATACCAAAGCCAAAGATGAAGGAACCCAGAAGAGTGAACCACCCTGCACCCGGAAGGAAGGCATATGCGTCAGCAACAGGAACAGCTCCAACTGCTACCAGCAGACCTGTTCCCAGTGACGATACTGCAATGCTAACCAGAATTATTTCATAAATGCTACTGTATCTCAGACCCATTACCTGGTGAGTT
>JAKBSB010000243.1 GCA_021845155.1 Thermoplasmata archaeon | reverse complement strand
GGACATACCTGCACACATGCATAACAGTCCAGGCAGGAATAGAAAGAATCAGATACATCCATGGTTGATTTACCATCCCTGACAAGGTCCAGCAGAAGGGATTTACCCAGATCAACCCTTCCTCTGGCCCCCTTTGACATGGTGTATCCGGATGCGGGATAGGTTGGGCATACAGATTCACAGAAACCGCAATTTATGCAGTTTTCAACCTCTTTCTGCAGTTCCTTCACAAGATCTTCACTCAAATATTTTACCTCTGTTCAATATTCCCCGGGGATCCATCAGATTCTTGATCTGTTTCATCATGTCTATGGTATATTCAGAATTCCTCATCTGGAACTCCCTGGTCAGCAGTTCCTTTTTCTCAATACCTATCCCGTGTTCAGCTGAAACGGAACCCCCAAGATTCACGGCTATCTCTCCTATCTCAACCTGAAATGCCTCAACCTCGTCCATAACATCCTTGCTGGCAACATCCGCATATATGTTGCAGTGTATGTTCCCGTCTCCAATGTGTCCGAAAAGGGCAACCTTCAACCTGTGATCATGACCTTTTTTCTCTATGGACTTCATCGCCTCTGGAAGCCTGGATGCAGGGACAACAACGTCCCCTATTACAACTTTCTGAGTGCTTGTTTCTCTCTGCATCAACAGGGAAGAATATGCGCCCTTTCTTGCAGCATACATCTCATCCATTACTTTTGGATCCCTTGTTTTTGAGATGCTGATCGGGGCAAGTTCTTCAACCTTCCTGTAAACTTTTTCCAGCATTATTTCTATAGATTCAGCTGTTGAAGAAACATCCATTATCAGCAGATATCTTGCATCCTTCGGAAATCTCAGCGAAGTGGTGGCTTCCAGAGAATCCATTGTGATACGATCCAGAAACTCTGCAATCGTAGGGATAATACCTATCTTCTTAATCTCAGAAATAGACTGGCCAACCCTGTCTATCTCTGAAAAATAAGCTGAGACTCTCCCTTTCTCCTCTGCAAATGGCCAGATTTTCAGGTACGCTCTTGTTATGATGCCAAGGGTTCCCTCGCTTCCCACCATGAGTGCAGTCAGATCATACCCAGAACTTCTTTTGAGCGTCCTTCCCCCAAGCTGCACTATATTGCCGTTGGCAAGAACCACCTCTAAACCGAGAACCCAGTTCTTTGTTGTACCGTAAAGAGAGGCCCGGAGCCCTCCGGCATTCGTTGAAATGCTTCCCCCTACTGTTGCGGCCATTGAACTTGCGGGATCTGGAGGGTAAAAATAACCGAATTTAGCCAGTTCTTCGTTTAGCATATCTAGCCTTACACCTGGCTGCACAACGGCTAGATTATCACCTGGACTGATTTCCTCAATCCTATCAAATTTTGCAAGGCTCATTACAATGCCATTTTCTGACAGGATGGATGAACCCGTCAGTGAACTGCCACCTCCCCTTACTGTTACCGGTATATTATCACTGTAACATATTTTCATTATTCTTGACACTTCTTCGGTGCTGGATGGCACAACAACGGCCAGTGGTACAGCCCCTTGAAAATAGGACGCGTCATTGAGATAAGGTATCATATCCTCCTTCGAGGTGAAGACATTCCTACCCGAAGCTGATTTAAGTTTTTCAATAAAATCCATATTATCCCTTACAAATAAACCCTGAACTAATAAGTTTTTCCGGAACATTCATTTAGAATTTAATAGTGGATGTAGAATCTGGCAGAAAACTGTACTGGACAGTAAGCACAAGGAACTGCCCAGAGCCATGAAGCTCCTCATCAACAGATACAGTGTCATGATCACAAGAGGAATGAGGGGAACATCGGTATATTTCGAGGATTATGAAACTTATACACATCTTATGGACCTTATGAAAACCACCCCGGCAAGATAGGATTCAAACAATAAATGCCATGATATTTAGAGGTGTGTTGCCTCCTGGTTTATTCCTGAAAGATCTCCTCTTTCATCGCCCTCACCTGTATTCTGGAAGATTCTATTGTTAAGATCCTCGGAATGGCTGGTCTCCAATGGGTTCCCTTCAATGATTCTGTAGGTATGCGTTCCATCTGATCGTCTTTCGGCTCTCAGGAAAAGGGTCTCCTTTCTCCTTCTTTCATAGAAACTTATGGAAAATTCATACAGATGGCTAACAAACAGGACCTTTATCCCATTTTCAATCAGGGCATTAACAATGTTTCTGGATATCTCCGACCCTTCCCTTGTGTTTGTTGCGGAGAAAGATTCATTGAACAGAACGATTGACCCTCGTGTAATATGTTCGATCATTATGCTCATCCTATTAAGCTCCTCATCGAGTTTTCCCATGGTCATCTCCTTATCTTCCTCCTTCTTGAAGTGTGTGAAGATTCCTGTCCTGAGATCCGATCTGAAAGAGACAGCGGGGACATACATGCCGCATTGCATCATAAGATAAGCCTGCCCGACACTTCTCAGGAAGGTTGATTTTCCTCCCCTGTTTGTTCCGGTTATAATGGCAAGATCTTTTCCATCCGCCTGCAGATCGTTTCCCACAGTTTTTTCGGAAAGTCCAAGACTCAGGGAAATGTCGTAAAGTCCACTGAAGGAAAGTATATCTTCATTGCCTTTTACAGGGATGGGAAAGCATGTGGGTTCCCCTTTCCCCGTAATATGTTCATACAGGTTCAGGCATCCTATGTAAAACGCCAGTTCATTACGAAGCATATCAAAGAACCCAAGTACCTGCTCAGCAGATTCTTTCAACACATTGGTTATGTTTATTATGCCACGGTTTCTCATCTCGACAATTGCCTGGGCACCGCTTTCATCCCTGTCTCCAAGGGTAAAGGTGTAGCGTTTCATTCTGCCTGTCGACATAAGTGAGCTCAGTCTACTTTTTTTCTCTTTCATCTTTAGAAGTGTGTAGTTAGAT
>JAKBSB010000009.1 GCA_021845155.1 Thermoplasmata archaeon | reverse complement strand
TTGATTCAGTCAGAAGGATAGGAAACAACTGTTCGTTTGCCATTCTAAAACTTTCAAGTTCCCCCATGAACAGGCATTGTCCCTCCTCATGTGGTCGAATTGCTTTATCAGAGTTTTACATCACCATAACATCTTGACCAGTTTCCATTTTTATAATGCTAAAGGGGATTTTCACATAGCAAATGTTAGAAACAGGTGGAAACGTAGTACTTAACCAATTAATGCAGGTGACAAAAGAAATCCTTATGGTAAATTATCATTTCAGGATATATGAGCACTGGCACTTTTAAAGATAAGTTCCCACTAATTGGAGACGATGAAAAACCAGAAGATCCTAGATTTTCTGTCGAATATATTGATCATGGCATTGATCTAGCCGAAAATTTTTACGATTATGCCAATGGAAATTGGTTGAAAACACATCCTATCCCGTCAGATCGTTCATACTGGGGGGCCTCTTCTGAACTTTATGAAAAAAACCGATATATTCTTGGAAAAATACTTGAAAAATGTGCCGAAGAGGTTGAAGGGGGATCTGACAATGTACGGAAAATGATCGGAAACTTCTATATATCATCCATGGACAGGGGACTCATTGATGAATTAAAATTTAAGCCTATAGAGAAAATATTACAAATGGTTGAAAATATAAAATCCATAGCTGATCTGGTTTCATCCCTTTCAACATTGCATTCATCGGGTATTCCAGTACTTTTCTCTGCAGATTCTGACATAGACGAGAAAAATAGCTCAGTTTACTCCTTCTATATTGCACAGGGTGGATTGACTCTACCAAATAAGGAATATTATATTCTGGACTCTTTCAAGGAAATAAGGGAACAGTATAAACAGCATATTGAGAACATGTTCATCCTGTATGGTTATGATGAGATCAGTTCGAAGGACTTCTCCAGTAAAATAATGGACATTGAAACAAAACTGGCAAAGTCAAGTCGGAGTCCTGTTGAGCTAAGGGATCCGGAGAAGAATTACAACAGGGTCCAGTTCACTGAAATAGATGATCAATTTCCGGAAATGAGGCTTAAAAGTTATTTTACCGGAATAAATCTCGGTGAAGTTAATTATGTAATCGCTGGTCAACCGGAATTTTTCCATGAACTTTGTAAAATGTTGGAGGAAATACCACTTGAGGACTGGAAAATATACATCAAGTGGAAAGTGATCAATGGAACTGCGCCATACCTGCACTCTGAGGTGGAGAGCGAGAATTTCGATTTCTTTCACAGAAAACTGTTTGGCCAGAAGGATCCAGAAAAAAGATGGAAAACTGCAGTATCCGTAATTGATTCACACATGGGTGAGGCTCTTGGAAAAATATACGTCGAGGAAGAATTCGGTGAAGAACCAAGGGAAAAAATGAACGAAATGATCGAAGACATAAAGGAGGTCTTCATGGATCGGTTAAGTCACATAGACTGGATGAGCGAAGCAACAAAGGAAAAGGCCATCGAAAAATTCAAGAAGTTCAGGGCAAAGATTGGTTATCCAAAGAAGTTTATAGACTATTCACCCGTGAGAATAGAAGCACGCGACTACCTGGGAAATATACTAAGATGCAATGAATTTGAATTTAAAAGACATATTGAAAGGGTCAATAAACCCGTGGACAGGGACCTCTGGGAAATGACTCCTCCCACTGTGAATGCTTATTTTTCGCCAACTGAAAATGAGATAGTGTTCCCTGCAGGCATATTACAACCGCCTTTCTTCGACAGTGAAATGGATGACGCTGTAAACTATGGGGCAACAGGTGGGACAATAGCTCATGAGATCACGCATGGCTTCGATGACGAGGGAAGGAAGTTTGATGCGGACGGGAACATAAAAGAATGGTGGACAGAGGAAGATGAAAAGGCGTTCATGGAAAGGGCAAAGCAGGTGGTTGATCTTTACGGTTCACAGGAAGCTCTTCCTGGCCTCCATGTTAATGGGGAACTGACACTTGGAGAAAACATTGCGGATCTGGGTGGCGTAAGTATAGCATACGAGGCTCTTCAGAGAAAGTTAAAAAAGCACCCGGAAAAGAGGGTTATGGTTGACAATCTCACACCAGAACAGAGATTCTTCCTGGGTTGGGCACAAGGCTGGAGAATGAATATAAAAGACCAGACACTGAGATGGCAGGTCTCAAACGATCCACATTCTCCTGATAAATACAGGGCCGAGCTTCCTGTTTACGCTCATGAGGATTTCGAAAAGGTATTTGGAGGGCTATTCAGGAAAGACGATCCGGTCTTCAAAAAAATAAAGATATGGTAAAAATCATCATCTGGCTTTAAATCGCAATAAAATATATTGTTGTTGTTTTAGAATCTCTTGATCACTTGGCAACGATCCTGACAACGTTGCTGCCTCTGATCACGACGGTTCCAAGTTTTCGCGTGAGGCTTTCAGCATTTTCCTGAACCTCATCCAGCACCATATTCATGTATTCATCGTATCCTGTAAGTCTCCCTTCCAGGACTCGGTTATCCTTCAAGAGCAAAGCTACCTGCTTGTTCAAATTTTCTTCCAGCATTTTCATTGGCATTATCATTTCTTTACCTCAGTTATATTCGTCTTCGTCGAGATTATCCTCTCTTCCCATAACAACCTGTATAAGTCCCTTGAGAACCTCTTTGACATCCTCAAGTTCTTTGCGCATAGTTACTACTTCTCTGGAAAGCTGTTCCACATTTTTAACCTTATCTGCATCAGTTCCTTTCATATCCATCACCAAACGTTAAAACTTCTCCATAATCATCAGTAATCTTCCTTAAATCAGTTTTCTCACAGTTATCGCAGTAAAGGGACCCGTTTTTTAATTCCATTGGATTCCTGCATCTGTCACACAGAGTCTTCAATACGCCATAATGTTTTCCGTTTATTGAAATATCCGGTGTTCCCCTAAATATTTTGATTACTCTGGCCCTTACCAGATCTCCAATCCTAAGAAGGTTTCTTCCAACATCTCTTCTGTTGCCACCCTCCCCGAGCCTCAGGTTCGAATCACCGTGATAATATATAAGTTCATCATCAGAACGGCATATTGCTGCAATGCTGACAATTGCAAAACGCTGATCCAGTTTTACTATCTGTCCGTAAACAACATCACCCGGCTGAGGGAAAACCTTGGATTTCATTTTCCTTACCGAAAGGATAAGGTTTTTATCATCTCTCTGCACAAGGCCGTTTATTGTGGAGACAATCTTCCCCTCATCTTCCATGGTGTTTTTTCCAGGGACATATTCCTCGGTGGTGGATAATTCCATTCCGGGAGTTGTTATCTCAATTTTCTCGGCGTTTGATTCCATTAATATTACTAATCCCATTCCAGTTAATTTATCGTCATATTAAATCTTTGACATCCATCCTCCCAACAGATGGATTCGGAATTTTGCATGACTTTCTAATCCGGATCTCGCAAGGACCCACCAGTTTTAAAGGTTGCCGGGGATTCTCCATAGGATTGCGTTCCCTCGGCCTGAAGGGTCCCTTCCTCACTTCCAAGCCATCCACTTTGCGCACACAGGCACGCACGAAGCAATATGCTATCCGACCTCTTTCACATCTGTCATCCAAAGAAACGAACATTAATCCGGCAAATCTATTTTGTTTTGGGTCATTCTCATCTTCTACCATATAAAAGGGAATTTTCCATTCGAAATGTTAAATTTAAGAGGTCAGATATGATGCCCGGAAGTGATTAAAGACGATAATTTTTTCGCCCTCGCAAGATCTGGAACACTGGACGAAAGGTGGGAATATCCAATTATTGTGAATACGCAGAATCCAGATCAGTTCATTAACTCTGGCGAAGAATTGATGATCCTGGGAAATAGTTTTAAGAAAACTTTAACCTACCCGGAATTAATCAGAAACCAGGACAGCAAGGATATCATTGAATCTGAGGACATTGTAATGGTACTCAACACCCTGGAACTCATAGAACGACCAAAAAACCTTGTCGACAGAATTCTATCCATCAGGAAAAGTATTGGCTGGAAAAAGCTGATTTACGCCCCTGGAATTGGCGATCCATTCCTGATTCCAGTATTGGTTTATTTGGGAATATCAGTTTTTGATGATATTTTCATAAGGAAACAGAGCTACAGGGGCATTAAGTACACTTCACTGGGAGCAACCAGGGCTGAATCATCATTAAGCCATAATATGGATTTCGCAACGTACCAGATGGAGGTGCTGAGAGAGAGCATTAAAAACCGGACTCTCAGGGAAATAGTGGAGAAGTTCCAGTTCTCCTCGAAAGCTCTTGAGATTCTGAGAATTCTTGATTTTTCACACTATAGCTCGGTAGAAGAGATATTTCCGTCAAGGACACCTTACATCATGGCGAACAGTATTGAATCACTGCAGAGGCCCGATCTTGAGCGCTACAGACGGAAAATAATGAACGAATATGAAAAGCCAGTGAACAGAGAAGTTGCCCTGATTTTACCATGTTCCGCAAGAAAACCGTATTCAACCTCAAAAACACACACTGCAATCCTGTCACATATTGGAGAATTCAGGAAATATATCCATGAACTCATAGTAACATCTCCGGTTGCACTTGTCCCAAGGGATCTTGAGAACATCTATCCCGCAATGTTTTATAATATCCCTGTTGTGGGCCACTGGTATGATGACGAGAAAATAATGATGAAAGAGACACTCTCATCCTATCTAATAAAGAACAGTTACAGAAAAATCATAGCTTACATAACGGAAGATCTGGGGTTTGTCCGGGATGTACTTCCCCAAGATTCGATTATAATCGAGGGTAATATAAAATCTGATGCAAATCTCAGGGCACTATACTCTGCAATAGATGAGGTTATCAAGGGCATAGATCCAAAAAAGGGGAACAGGATTGATCACCATGTATCAAGGGCAAAGTTCCAATTCGGAAGCTGGATCGGAAAATATATTGAAAAAGCCAGGGTAATAAATAATTACAACCAGGAGATGCTGGTTGTTGAAGGAAAACCAGCAATAGTTTTTAACGATAGGCTTGGTAAATACACAATCAATAAATCTTCAGCGAACTGGTTCATGGAAAATGGAAAGTTTTTAGTTGAAATAGACAATTTTAAACCGACTTCAAATGTTTACTCAGTGGGTGTGCTGGATGCCACATCAGATATAAGGCCTGAGGATGAGGTTGTTCTCCATCATAAGGGTGAGATAAAGGGTGTTGGCATTGCAAAAATGCCCTATGATGCCATGAAACAGCTGAAAAAGGGCGTGGCTGTAAAGGTAAGAAATTAATCATATGAACATAGAAAATGTATTTATAGTTCTGGAGACTAGAACATAATATTGTCACCAAAATCTTTGGCTCTATTGGTTGTAGGAGCATTAATTATTCCTACTGTTTTTGCTACTTTACCAATGACCTATCCGAGCACAAATCCAGTTCCAGTGGATCATGTATTCCAGAATCAGAGAGTATCATCTGGATTGTCACAACTGGAGGGTGTGGCCGGTTCTACAGGTTTCAACAATTCAGGTCTGAACATGTCAAGCCTTTCAAGTCTCTTAGGTTCCCTTCCAGGGTTTCTTCTGCACCTCCTGATGAGTTTATGGGATGACATAAGAGGGCTAACCAGTGGGTTGCAGTCAACAGGGTTTTCATCAACAAGTGGGTCATCAGTGACCATAAAGGGGTATGTAACGAACGCATCCAGCACTAATTCTCCCATACCCAGCTCAATGTTGACTGTATCAGAAACAGAGTATTACACTCAGGTGCAGACAGGATCAAATGGATACTATTCTTATGTGATGGTCCATCAGGGAAAAGGGTCTCTTTCATATTTCATTCAGGGTTTCAATCCAAAAATTGTAAGTATAGACACCATAGGTCTTTCAAACGCCTGGGTGAATGTCACCCTCACACCAGCTGAGAGGTACAATATCAGCGGTCTGACAGAATTCAGGAACAATACGCTGGTTCCAGGTGTTTCAGTGGACTTCTCAAGTAAGTTTGGAAGCTACACCACCCAGTCTTCATCATCTGCCAGATATTCACTGGACATACCCAACGGAACTTATGGTATAACTATAAGCAAAAGGGGCATGAATCCCATACCGGATCCGTATTACATCATTGTGTCCGGGAGGTCAATGACAAACTTCAATCTAATAATAAATGTGTCCGGTAAGGACCAGTTCAACGTTTCAGGATTTATACTCAACAGGGAAAACAGGACAATATCCGGCGCAACTGTCGGTCTGTACGGAAGGTCTTCCGGCAATGCAACAACAAACAGCACCGGGTTTTACAGGATCAAGGTTCCATATGGAATTGATATCATCACCGCTGTGGATCCTGCCTACGGTTATAATTACACAGAACGGAATGTTATAACGAACCTCACAGATGTTAATATTACGCTCACAAACAAGGATCCAATGCCTTCAGGGTCCACAATAGGTCAGCAGAACAGCACAAATGTATCTAAAAATATCTCTGGAAATATAACACATTACCTCCAGGGAAACAATTCGCGGATCAACTATTCCAACAGCACCATGAATCTTACACTGCAGGGTAACATAACGAACTCCCTGGATGGCAATCCGGTGGCTGATACGTCTGTCATTTTCTATACGGACATCAACGGTACAATATTCGCTGATAATATTACAACCAATTCAACTGGGCATTACCTTATACGTCTATCTTACACAGGAAATTATTCCTTCGCTGTTAATTCGACTTTCTATAATCCTAAATTCTTCAATTTGAATATAACAGGAAATACGACATACAATTTCACACTGGTTCCATTGCAGAGTCACATATTCTATGTCAGTGGTTATGTTAAGATACATGGTCCTGAAACAGGACTTAAGGGAGCTTATGTTTACCTTCTCTCGTCGTCAGCGAAACTGGTAAAATATAATGTAACTGACTCTACAGGTCATTATATTATTACTGCAATAAATGGAAACTACCTGATTAAGGCTGAAGCGGTAGGTTTCAATAAGTCCAAAACTCTCAAACTTACTCTGGATAGCAACATTACAGATCGCAATTTCTCTCTTTATATATCCATTAAAATAGGAAGTGGAATTACACAGTTTCCTCCAGGTTCAACCAGTGGAATTCCAGGAGTTAGCGGGTCATCCATATCCAGTCAGTTGAACGCGTCATCGGGTTCATCAAACGCAACCGGATCCGGCCCAGTCACGTTGACAATTCATCTGGTGAATTCCACATCAGCTCTTTCCAACACGAAATTCATTGCGTATATAGAGATAGATAGTATTCAGTTCAGATCCGTTGGTAAGACAAATTCCACCGGGAATTTCACCTATGACATGAACATAACAGGAAGATTCACAATCCTTGCTGATACTCTTTATAACCGTGGGAATACAACGGTGGTTAACGTGGAGAATAACACATCTGTAACGCTCACTCTTACTCCAGTTCCGGTATATACCGATACCATTGAACTTCACAACTCATTCAACACAACTTATGCAAACAACAGTGTTCCTGAAAATTTCCTGAACCAGACATCAAATTACGTTTTCTCCATAAGTAATTATTCTTCGAGCCTGGCTGGAATTAACAGGACATATTACTACAGGCTTCCAGAAGGTAATTACTCGTTTACGTATTCAGATAAGTATTTCGTGCAGAAGAGTTTCTGGTCTAACATCACATCAGCTAATGCGACTTCGCCTGTATACCTACAACCATACCTCATAATAATTCATGCAAACTCATCGGCAGAATGGTATTATAATATCAACAATATTAATGGGAACGTAATTATAAAAGGAGACAGCAGGATGCAGGTAAATATAACCGGAGAAACCCAAGGAATACATTCCGTGCAGCTTGGATTGGTATTGAATAATACAGCAACAAGTGTGTATTCTAATTCGGTTGACTTAGTACCTGGCCAAAACATATTCAATGTTTATTCTAACATGACAAACGGTGTCTATGAGACAAATAATACAACTACGGATGTGCCTGGAAGCCATATATATGTGAACGGCACAATAGGATTAAATTCAAGCAATTTCATATATGCCGTAAATCTTTCTCTGAACACAAGTTCGTCAGATATAAGTAACGTATTTCTGTATCTATCAGGTTCAAATGTGAATATATACCGTAATGAAGGCTTCTTGAACCTCACATCCTATGCCAAGATCATATCGAGCAATGAATCATTTGATGTAACGATGGTTAAGAACACAAAAAACTTCAGCGTTTCACTTCCTATAACTTTTTACGCTTATTATGTACACGCTTCAGTCAAAGGAGTATATTCTTAAGGTGATAAAATGGGACTATTGAGCAGAAAACCGCAAAATAAATCAAAGGCAGACAAACAGAAGAAAGAGAAGAAAGATAGAAGGAAAGGTGCAGTGGAAAATCCTATGGAGAGGATAGTGGAGGTAAAAACAATAGGCGATATTGAACCAATTGTGGAAACCAGGAAACTCATCGGCAATGAGGAATACAGGGAAGCAGTGATACTGGCATACAATTCTGTAAAGAAAGATTACATCAGGTATTTTTCAGAATCTTCAGTCCCAAACGAAAGCAACAGGTACTTTTTCATAAGGTCACTTAAACAGTTCGGCATAGAGATACCGGAAACAGGGTATGTGGACAATCACGCTATAGTAGAGGCAATGGCTGCAGCTCCAGATCCTGATGAAAAGCTTGCTGACAGGCTGAGTGCATTGAAAAAGCTGACTCTTTTTTACCTTGATCTTTATGAGAAGGCAAGATTCTCAAAGGATTTTGTTGTTGACGAAAGCACAATAGTGGACAAATTGACTGATATATACAATTACATGGATATAGCCAAGCTCTATTTCCCCAACGTTGAGATCAGAAAGATGAAGGAGAGTGAAATTGTCAGCCCTGAGTAGTGTCATTGGGTATTTTTTCGGTATATGGGTGCAGAACATCAGGGCTTACCCTCTTCTTCTGCTCAGATTCCTCATTCCCATTGTACTGATATTCGGAGCCACCTTCTCGCTTCAGAGAAGGTCCAGGAAAACAAAAATAGACAGTCTGCCCACTCTGGAGCAGAAAAGGGAGAAATTCATAGTTCCTACTGATTTTTTCAACAGGGAGCTTGAGTTCATTAAAAATGATGATTACAGGCATTATCTCAATCCAATTCTCAAGGAGATGGAGAATATGGAAAGGATCAGAGAACAACTTAAAATTCTCATGAAGCAGTATTCAAAATATGAAAGCATGAGCCAGTCCTCTTATTCAAGAAGGAAGAAAAAAGGACTGGAACTCAGAAAACAGACCTTCAACAGGATACTTGAAACGTATGCACAGGTGAAAAAGCTGAAATTCAGCATAGTGGAGATAGAAAAGATGGAACAGGGGAGGGTTCTATGACGGAACTTGATTTATCAGATCTGCAGGATGTAAGAAAAAGTGTAAGGGACATTGAGAATGCCATAGGGAGGAGAGTCATTGGATCAGAGAAGGTAATCAGGTTCATGTTCATCTCACTAATGAGTGGCAACCACATTCTTCTGGAGGGTGTTCCGGGACTGGCAAAAACTATGCTAGCAAGCGAATTTGCAAAAAATCTGTGTATGGACTTCAAGAGAATCCAGTTCACTCCGGATATGCTCCCATCAGATATCACAGGAAGCATAGTATTTAATCTTGAAACAAGAAAAATGGAGTTCAGGAAGGGCCCAATATTTGCAAATGTCCTCCTTGCCGATGAAATAAACAGGACTCCACCAAAGGTGCAGTCTGCACTTCTGGAGGGCATGGAAGAAAGGCACGTTTCAGTAGGTGGAGAAATAAATCCACTACCTGAACCGTTCCTTGCAATTGCAACACAGAACCCCATAGAACAGGAGGGAACATTTCCACTGGCGGAAGCCCTCATGGACAGGTTTCTCTTCAGGTGCATCCTCACCTACCCAACAAGGGATGAGGAATTGAGAATACTGAAATCGATCATAGAACCTCCATCAGATGAGGAATCAGTACTGGATGGTTCCAAGATCATTATGCTCAGGGGAGAGATGAAGAAGGTCTATGCCAGTGAGGAGATCATATCATACATTGTGGATATAATAAGGAAAACACGGGAACACGATCTCATATTTGTTGGTGCCAGCCCAAGGACAACAACAAAATATCTCAACGCGGCAAAGGCCAACGCATTCTTAAACGGAAGGGATTACGTCATACCTGAAGATATAAAATATCTAAGCCGTGAGCTCCTGAATCACCGTTTAATATTAAGACCCGAAGCAATGATAGAGAACGGCAACGACATGCTTGGGTCTCTCAACAGGATTATTGATGAAATAATTTCGGAAGTTGACACACCCAAATGATAAGGAAATCAGGATATCTTCTGCTGGCGATACTGTCTTATGGAATTTTTGAATCCCTACTGCTGGGATACCCGTACTACATAGCGCTTTCAGTGATCCTGTTTTTTGTCGTTTCTTCGGATATACTTCTATTCAACAGGGGACCGGCCCTGGATCTTTACAATGTGGACACTAAGCGTATAATGCCCGGTAAAAGTTCAAGGAAATTCCAGTCTGTAAATATAGAGATAGTTTTCAGCAACAGAGGGAAAAAAAGGGTCTATTTTCACTATTTTGACACACTTTCAGATGTTTTCAAATCATCCGGCCAGTATGAGGGATTTCTTTCGCTTGAACCGGGAGAGGAGGTTACAAAAGAGTATTCAATAGAATCAATAGCAATAGGAAAATACAAAATCGGGCCTGTCAAAATATACACCCAGGACCCGATGAAGCTCTGCCTTGTTGAATACACCATACCAAGTGTTGATGAGGTCAGTGTTTCTCCCGCAATTGCTGATATACATACCCATAGAAGTGAAAGGCTCAGCAACTTTGTTTTCTACATGGGTGTGCACTATTCCAGGAAAGTTGGCCAGGGATATGATTTCTATGGTGTCAGGCAGTACACTGAAAGCGATGATTTCAGATACGTGGCATGGAACCGTTATGGTGCAATAAACGGGGAGGATCTTTACATAAAGCAGATGGAGGAGGAGAAACCTATCGATGTCATATTCGCAATGGACTACAGCTGGAACGTAAATCAGGGCACTGCCGAGAAGAGGATGTATGACAGTATTGTAAACGTGGTCATTAATGCGGCATATGCAATATTGAAAAACCATGACGGTGTAGGATTCATGATAGATTCATCTGCACATGATCATTTCATAACACCCACAAAATCAGAGGAATCAGTAAAAAATCTCGAAAAACTTGTATCGGAAATCAGGCCGGATGGTACCTTTAACATACTGTCAGTAATGGAAAAGGTAAAAAAGAGAATCAAGAAGAATGCTCTAATATTCCTCATTAGCCCATTCTCATATCCAGAATCTTTCAGTCGCGGGAATCCCAACGATTACAAGATAGGGAAGCGGGTTTTTGTATTTCTGGTTGATCCAGACAGCTTTGTCGAAAAAAGGGACGATCCTGTTTATGAGAAGTTGCTTTTCAGTGCAGGCATTGTGGAGAGAGGATACCTGAGCAATGTTGCAAAATTCTTCCAGAGCATGGGGATAAAAAGCTCCGTTGCGAAAGAGAATGATCTTCTCATGAGGCTCATGTCGGAATACAGGTATGGAAAGATGACAAACGAGGGGTATTAAGTGGATGAATCTGTGAAAAGAATACCGGTAAATCTTCTCATAATATCACCAGCGATTCTTCTGATATTCTACGTAGTGCCAAAAATAGCCACGACGCTTTACATCTCCATGCTTGTGTTAATTGTGGCCATACCGTTTGTGAAACACCTGACACCAAAGAAAATCTCAAAGTTCGTTTATCCCGTTGCAGCTCTCACTGGTGCTCTTATTTTTCTTAATACATCCCTTACCGAGGCAAACATAATAGCCCCAATATTCCTGATAGGAGGGATAAGGATTCCTCTAACTATAACCACTGCCATCACCTTCATCTTCAGCCTTGGAATTATATTTGCTGTGGAGGGTATATTTGCCAAAAGGATACACGGTTCCATAACATACCTGTTTCTTTCCCTTGGCACCTTCCTGGATCAGCTCGCTATAGCACATACGATGACATACACCGGTGTAAGTTATTTCACAGCAGCATCGTCAGTTTATCTCAGGGAGGCACTGGCACTTTACACACTGATCCTGAATGGTTATCAGCTGGCTCTTCCACTTGCAGATACTCATTTCAATATCGATCCAATCCTTCTTGTGACATTTGCATTTGTAGTGGTGGGCTTCATAGCATCCTTTCTCATTGAGAAAGATGAAGACAGACCCATAAGGGCAAATTCACTCCCTTACCCAATAGTGGCAGGAGCATTCATTGGTCTGGCAGTCTTCATTGTTGTCGACATAATGTCAAGGTACGGGCTCCAGATATTTGGTGTCTCCCTGGCAATACTAATAATGGTTGTCGCTGTCAGGAGGAGCTCAAAATCCGCAGACAACCTGGCAAAGAGGAAGATGGAGGAAACAGAGATGGAGCTCAAGAGGGAAGGAGTTCTCTGACATACCCACACAACTAAGGCCGTGTGGTTCTAACTTTTAACCGCTTATTGTAACTGGAAAGATTGACATCCACAATAATGCCCACCATAAATAAACCACATCATGAAGGAAAATACCCACCTATCCCTAAAATTTAGTTTCTATCCAGTTTTATGTGCCACTATTCTATAGAGATCTATGAGAGAATAAAAGACACTATCATTGCAACATAAAACCGCAAATTACTTTTTGAATAGATGCAGTTATAGCTAACGTGAGTTAAGGGTGAAGTTGAATGGATATCTCCTTACCCCTCGCAGAGAAAAACCCCCGTTCTATAGTATTCTTATCCAGATCAATAATAGATAAATCTGGCATCCTGATATTTTTCCAGTCAATCCAGTTGAGTTGACGCCGCAGAAGATAACTGTACAAAATAGTCAGAATTAGACCGTGAGACACCAGAATAACATCTCTCCCATGATTTTTTGAAGCGATATTAGAAAAGCATTTGGTTACGCGATTCTGCGCAATTTTATAGTCTTCAAATGCTCCAGATCCTTTTCCCTCAAGGTATTCTGTGATAAGAAGATTAAAGGTATCATCAGGTAAGAAGTGAAACGTTCTTTCTACTTCTCTCAGGTCTAAACTGGTTTCCGTTGGGATTCCAAATATATCACTGATGAATTTGGCGGTTTTGTATGCCTTTTTCTCTGGACTATGATAGATACGTGATGCAGTTGTTCCTTCAATTCCACGAGAAATCCACCTAATGGAGGTTTCAGCTTCAGGAGAAAGATCCCATTGATAGGAAGGTAGATCTGGTTCAACAACAACTTCAGCGTGCCTGATTACATACGCTTTTGTCATATACCGCCATATATATTCATGATCAGATATGAAGATTCGCACCCTCTCTATGCTTACACACAAAGTAATATTATGAAGTAACTTCGAAGGTGACAGTCTTATGGTCAACTGTCGTAAATACAATAATTACAAAAATAAATTAAATATACATACGGCGTATTACAACTGTATATGATGAAGTTGGTAAGTGTACGTGTGGATGAAGAAACTCTCGCTGAAGCCAGGAAATTGAAAATCAACATTTCTGAGATCATGAGAGATTCCCTGAAAAAAGAGATCGAAAGAAAGAATGAAAAGGAACTTCTTGAAAGCCTGTCCAGGATTCATAGCATTCTTAAGAATGTGGATCGAAATCAACTTCTCAACGATTTAAGGAAATATAGAGATGAAAGGCGATAAAATGACGGCGAGCTACATTATGGACTCAAGTTCATTATTTACCTTGTTTTTCATCGAATCTGAAGATACAGTTCGATCCATTATGACCGACTCATACATATTAGACCTCACAGGATATGAGATAGGAAGTATACTGACCGGAGGAAAGGACGGTCACATAAAGGGACTGAAGAATGATGCCATAAATGAGTTGGCGAATGAAATAGAAAAGGTAATCTCTAAGATCAAAGTGATAAGACTTTCTTCATTCCATATATCGGAGATAATGACACTTTCCGCATCCCTTGGGTTAACATTTTATGACGCATCTTATGTTTTCTACAGTAAGAGACTTAATTCTGCATTATTGACAGATGACAGAGAGATGTATGATAATGCAAAAAAGATTGGGATAGAGGTTAGAAAAGTGGAGGAGCTTACAATCTAATTGGATTTCGATGTTAAGCGAAAGTTTGACGACCTGAAATTCTCAATTTTTTGCCTGGCATTTATATTCACTTAATTATTTAACCGGATACCTGAGGTTTCTCATCATAGAGATAATCGTAGTTCATATATGTTCAAGAGGTAGGTATGCAATCACAACTTTGCCAAGAATTCGGAAACAAGCATGAAACCTCTTTGTGCGAAGACTTCCCTTTCCTCTTTGTCAGCTGGTTCCAGAAAATCTGCATATAACAGAGGTCCTTCTGATTTTTCGTTCGAAAACATGTTGCGCAATCTTTTTAGAGATTCTTGAATCTGTGTCTCATCCAGGAAGGGTTTAAATGCCCTGATTACCTCGTTTACACCATCCCCATAATGATCCAATACTGAGACTATGTCGTAAGCATCTTTATGTTTGTAACGATCTCCCAGCGCAATACCTTTAGTGCCAAGACACCCCACTACATCAAGCATCTTGAAATCGACTTTCGCCACGGCACCATTCGGCATCTCTTCTTTCATGCTGTACCAGTAATTATGCTGCAAACCCAATTCTGCCCCAAACATAGTGCGTGCACTCAGATCGGATTGTACTCCTCTATGGCGATGTTCCCTCCCCCTACTTTGATCCGGAAGCGTGAGAAAATCTACCGTTACATCTCTATAAACATCATCCCTTCCTTTGATGCTCTTTTCGAACGTGAACTTCTTACCAGGCGCTTGTTCCCATTCCATTTCCTCTATTAATTCCACAATTGTTTGGTAATCGTCATCTCTCACACGATTAGGGTCCACAATAAGATCAATGTCTATTGAGCCGACGTGCCTAAAATTGTCTCCCGGGACCGTGTGAGACTCCAAAAGTAGATATGGCACCCAGCCTCCAATTAAAACAAGAGCTTCCCTGTAACTTACTTTCCGCATGAATTAGAAGGCTTATCCCGGAATTAATCTCTATGGTTCTTATTGCCTATTTCCTAGCCTCCCGGAGCACTTCCAGATCCTCCTCCGTAGGCTCTATTATCCTCTGATCTACC
>JAKBSB010000242.1 GCA_021845155.1 Thermoplasmata archaeon | reverse complement strand
TGCTTCATCTGATCGATCTGGTTCTGAAGATCATTCTTCTGTTTTGATGTGGAAACTCTGGCATAGAGAACAGTTTTCCTCTTCACATCTTTGTTCAGTATTTTATAAACATCCTCTTCGCTGTAATTGTACATTTTGTTTGGCATTACTGTATAGCGTATTCTCCCGTCCTTAGCGTAAACATGAAGTGTTTTTCTGGATATCTGTAGTAAATTCAAAACCTCTTTGGCCTTCATTGTTAATAACCTATCACATACTATATTATGAGATTAACGGTTTTATTAACTATATGCCTTTTTTATATCAAGCCCATATTTAAATCTTCAAGTAGAATGGAAATTTTTCCATTACTGTTCAATGAGTATAGTTTCCCAATTCTTTCCTTCCCTTTGATATCCATTGTTCCCGCCCAGTAATTTCCATAAGAATCACATTTTCCGTCGTTGAATCTTACTTTGCCCGTCGGTATATCTATGCTTGCAATTTTTGAAATGGAGTTACTTTCCGGGTCCATTTTGATAAAACTGTCATTTGTTGTTCCCATAAATCCACCGTTCCCATCAGGATAGAGAGATGTAATGATATCTTTTGTAGCCACTGTGCTTATTTTTCTGCTCTCCAGATCCATATAATGATATCTTCTGGCTGGAATATCCACCCAGTAAATCCTCCCCCTTTTCGCATCCCAGCTTGGGCCCTCAGCAAGATTGTCCACAGAAGGCGCCACATTTCTAAGCATCCGAACATCTCCAGGTGATCATCTGAAACCTCTCTTTTCCCATCCTTCCGAGAACAGGTTGAAATCCCTGTCGTTCTCATCTGCAAGGTAGTCCTTTACCTTTTCCTTTATTCCTATGCCAATACCGGGTCTTGTGCTTACCTTCTCATAGCCGTTGTTCACTTCTGGCCTGTTGTCCACTATGTCCCACGCCCAGGTCGGATATGCAAACTCATCAAACATCTCCTGAATCTTGAGGTTTGGAAGTGTTGCATCCAGCTGCATGGTGATGAAGCTGTTAACTGGCCCTTCAGCCTGGTGAGGAGCAACAGCAATGTTATGGGATTCCGCCATTGATGCAATTTTCTTTGTTTCAAGCAGTCCGCCGGTGTTTATGATATCTGGTTGTGCAATGTGCAGTGCACCGAGTTCAAACGGACGGACAAAATCGAATCTTGTGATATATCGTTCACCTGCGGCAATGGGCACACTGGTTGAACGTGAAAGTATTGCCATACCATCCACATCCTCTGGAATAACCGGTTCCTCAAACCACCCTATGTTTTCAAATCTCTCAAGGTATTTTGCGATCTTCAGTGCCGTGGATCTGTTGAACCTGCCATGTCCTTCTATGAGAAGTTCAACTTTATCCCCAACAGATGAGTGAACAGATTCAATTATCTGTTTCGATACATTCATTTCATCTTCGCTAAGGAAGCATGATCCTGCACCGAACGGATCGAATTTAAGTGCCCTGTAACCTCTTCCCACAGCCTCTTTTGCCAGCTTTCCCCAGTCTTCAGGATTCTGAGCAGAAGTGTACCACCCGTTTGCGTAGAGCTTTATGCTGTCCCTCATCTTGCCTCCAAGAAAAGTGTAGACCGGTGCGCCAAAATGCTTTCCCATAAGGTCCCACGATGCAACTTCAATCCCGCTCATCAGTCCAATGCTTACCAGATCCTTGCTCCTGTTGAATGTCCTGAGCATCCATCTGTTCATGAATTTCTCAATCTCGAAAGGGTTTTCACCTATGATCATGTCGCCAAGGTCCCTCAGTCTTTCCTTTACGGAGAACTGTGCGCTGTATACTGTAGCTTCACCTGTCCCCACCGAACCATCGGGGGTTATTAATTCAAGAAATACCCATTTCTTCCATGGATTCCTCACAATATATGTTCTTATTTCAGACACTTTTGGTTCGTACATAATTGATATTTCCCCAAAAGATGATAGTTTTGTTGTTTCGGGCATCAGCTTAATTAAGATATGAAATGCAGGAAAAGCATTAAAGAGGGATCAAAAATTATCTTGGAAGCCTGAAAATCCCAGATTGAGCATCCTGCTGGCACCTCTCCTCTTTATGGCAGTTTTTATATCATCCTCATTGAACCCCTCAGGTAATCCTCGGCCATTGATGTAATCAAAAAGAACTAGCTTGAGAACGTTCATGTATGTGAAATTAAGGACAAGTCCCAGGGCTATGAGAATAAGGCCCACGATTATCATAGCGCCTACAAATACCAGAGGGAATGTAGAGGATATGAGAATCATTCCTAATATGAAAATGGCAACTCCACTCAGGGTGAACATGAGAGTATAAAGATCAACATATGCAACACCACCGAATGTTTCACCGAAATTTTTTCGTATTGCGGAGACACTCTGCTCTATTGCTCTTATTGGTCCTGATTTGTTATCAAGTATTGATGGTATTGCAAAAAATGTTGCTATGGTAATCATGAGTGATCCCATAGCGCCTATTATCATACTCCCTATACCTCTCATCCTGGATTCAATTATCCTGAGAATCATAATTAAGACTGCATAAAAGATCGCCCATTCAAGTGCCTGCAGCCTGTATTCCCAAGCCTTTCCCATAGCACTTCGGATGCTGAGAGGATTTCCGGAATTGAAAGCCCTGTAAGCAATCAGCATTGAAAGAAGAATGTATGTGGAAATGAACCAGATTACGATATATGCCAGAAATAGTGAAGCGATGTAAACTTCAAGAGTGCTGCCGCCACCACCTAATGGAACTTCAATAAACAGTGATACAAAAATTAAGATAAAAACCACGATGGATAATATTCCTGATATAATTGGGTAATAGAAAATCCCCCTGTCCCTGGCAACACTTCGTCTAACAGTTTTCGCCAAACGCCATCCCGCCCTCATGCGTTCGAACATGCAGTACCATATATCACAAACAACTTAAATATATTGAAATGCCAGATAA
>JAKBSB010000241.1 GCA_021845155.1 Thermoplasmata archaeon | reverse complement strand
GCGATACAGATCCATTTATCATATACGGAACCGGGTATCACAATGTTACATCATCCAATGCCAGGGACCTGGACATGGCAAAAACCATAATACTTCCAGGATCAAAAAATGTGGAAACCGACCTGGAATATATCAGGAACTCAGGAATTTATGAAAAATTGCAGGATGCCAGGAGAAGAGGGGCAACAATAGTCGGAATCTGCGGCGGATACCAGATGCTTGGAAAGATCATTTCAGATCCGGAGGGAGTGCAGATAAGGAAGAGGAGAATTGAAGGGCTTGGCTTCCTGGATCTTGCAACAGAATATTCTGGAGTTAAGAAAGTGGATTCAGTGGAATATGAACTGGGGTATCAGGGATTTTCACACCCAGCTGCCGGAAAAGGTTATGAAATACATTACGGGACAGTTTTTTCAAATGAAAAACAGCACCTTCTCAATATTGGTGACAGGAAAGAGGGATCTGTATCTCCTGATGGAAAGGTAATTGGCACAAATGTTCATGGAATTGTGGAGAACAGGGATTTCACCAGTTACATAACCGGCGAAAAAATTCCTGACGTGATCTACAGTGAAGAACTTATGAGAAGAATTGACATCATTACAAATTATTTTATTGAAAACATGGATATGAGTTACATAGAGAGACTTGTAAAATGACTTTGAATTCACTTGAAATAAGCCTGTCGGTCCTGATCGGGGCACTGCTAGTTGATTTTCTTTTCGGGGAACCGAGGAGCTACATACATCCAAATATCGTCATAAGGAAGATAGGGACCTATTTTGATCAGTTCTTCAGGATCTGGAAGAACAAGGCAGCGGCGGGTTTCCTTTATCTCGTTTTTATCTCCGCCCTATGCCTTATACCTGTCCTGGCGGTTCTGAAAGTTCTTAGCTTTTTTTCGGTCATCTATGTTGTGGCTGCAATTATTGTGCTGAAAAGCACCTTTTCCATTACTGTAATGGGAGAAGATGTCAGGCCCATCATAAGGGCCCTGGATGACGGCAGCCTGGATGAATCCAGGATGTATCTTTCAAAGCTCGTGAGGAGAGACACCTCCAACCTTAAGGAATCGGATGTTGCGTCAACAACTATCGAATATATATCGAAGGGAATGGTGGATGACGTTTTCACGCCTCTCATGTTTTTTGCAATCTTCGGGGTTATTGGAGCCCTGTTCACCAGGGTGGTAAATGTCCTGGACAACCTGGTCGGGTTCAAGAACAGGAGAAACAGGGAGTTCGGTAAGTGGACTGCAATTGCGAAGACACTGGTGAATTACATACCCGCGAGAATAGGTTCTTTCATAATATTCTTCAGCTCGGAAATGCTGAACTACAGGGTTCAGGGCGTCTCTTCACGAAGGGTTGCGTGGATTGTTGACAGCGCAAACAACGGATGGCCAATCGGAGCCTATTCCAGTTCCCTCAATATACGAATTGAAAAAAAGGGGGCTTATATAATTAATGAAACAGGGTATGAAGCCACGTCAGGTGACATTAAAAGGGCGCTGAGGATATATTACCTTTCATTCTATGTTTTTCTCGTAATTTTTGTTGTTCCGGTTATGGCCCTTCTTTATCTGGCCCATCTCTGAACACTGACCTGATCTCCATTGCAGGGATCAGTGGCTTTACTGATCAGGGTATTGTAAAAAAAGGCAGGCTGCAACCTGAATTCATTTATGGAACACGGCTGAAACTGCACTGTTGATCCTGCGTACTTCACCAAGAGGATCTTCTGATTTGTATATTGACCTCCCGGCTATTATATAATCGGATCCGTTCATTATGGCATCAGCCGGATTCCCGCCCTGGGCGCCTATGCCTGGAGAGACAATTATTAGGTCTTTGCCTGCTTCCCTGATTTTCCTCAGCATCGCAAGATCGTTTCCAGGTGCTATAACCCCTCCTATTTTTTGCTTCACTGCCATCTTCAGAAGATCCATGCTCACCGGATTTATGAACTGATCAGAACCGGGATGAGACATAGAAACAACGGCAAATACCTTCATGTCACCTGCGGCATCAATAACAGCGCTTAATGAATCTGAACCCGTGAATGTATGGGTTATGATACCCCATCCCCCATTTTCCCTCACATTTTCTGTTATCAGGGAATTTGTATTGGGTATGTCGGCTATCTTCAGATCACAGATCACTTTTCCATATGAAGAGAGTTCCCTTATAATGCCTACCCCTGCCACCATAAGAAGGGGCCAGTTGATCTTGATGGCAAATATTTCATTGTGAACCTCCCTGGCCAGTTCCAGTGCTTTATCGGGCACCTTAAGGTCCAGGGCAACAATCAGCCTGGAGTTTTCAGTCATATTCAAGTGATGTTATGGCAGCATAAAAAAAGATGGTGGAAAATCAGGAGACCATTTCCAGTCCCTCTTCACTTGAGTAAGGACTGAACATCCTGCCGAGATTTCTTGCCTGTGTCTTTCCTGAAATCATGTAGGGTGATTTTACCCCGGTTATCAGTACCAGCACCTTGATCTCATCCCCCATGTTATCATTTACATTGGCACCCCAGATTATTCTTGCATCCTGGTCGATCTTTTTCTGTATCTCGCTCATTGCGGTTTCTGCTTCGCTGACAGTCATGTTTGGCCCGCCTATCACTCTTATGAGGCAGTTCCTCGCCTCTGATATATCGGCCTCAACGAGGGGAGACTTTATGGCGTCATTGACTGCCTGCAGTACACGGTCCTGGCCGCCGTTAGACGTACCTATGCCTATCATGGCAACCCCTCCGTCCTTCATTATGGTCTTTATGTCTGCGTAGTCGAGATTTATTATTCCTGTCTTTGTTATGAGCTCAGTTATGCCCTTTATGGCTTCTGAAAGAACGGAATCCGCATAACCAAAGGCTTCCTCGATAGGCCGTTTTGGAACTTCCTTCAGAAGTTTGTCGTTTGGTATTGCTATGACCGTATCAGAATACTGTGAT
>JAKBSB010000008.1 GCA_021845155.1 Thermoplasmata archaeon | reverse complement strand
CCATATCTTCCTTGGTGAATTTTTCTGATTTATTTGATCTTGCTTCCATTACCTTCAGCTTTCTCTTCTTCAGTGCCTCGAACATGTGATTCTCCACAAATTCCTCTTTCTTTGCAAGCATGTTGTATATTGTTACAGCAAGTTTCCTGGCTATTGCTACAACAGATCTGTTTCTTCCAATCCTCTTCTTCATCTTTTTGTATAACCGCCTGAACGTTGGAGACAGTTTTATGAGTGTATGGACAGAATTCACAATGAAGAATCTCAATACTGATGGGCCGGCCTTTGTCACATGCCCGTATATTGCAACCGATCCGGACTGGTCAACCTTAGGTACAAGACCGGTGTAGGATGCAAGGTGATCTGCATCCGGGAACCTGGAAATGTCACCTATTTCTGAATATATTCCAAGGGCAGTGTAATAATCTATTCCGGGTATGCTCATGAGTATCTTCACATACTCATTGTCCTTTCCCATGGATGCCAGACGATCCTGAACAGTTTCAATGTTCTTATTTATTGAACCGAACCTTGAAATAAGATCTGTAAGGATGAATCCATCTGTTTCATTCAGATTGGCTGAAAGTTCAAGCATCTTTTTTAGTGCCCTCTTACCGAATATGTCTGATGCCTCTACTGACAGTCCATTCCTTGCAAGAAGTGCATGAACCCTGTTCTTTATCGCCGTGACCTCTTCACCCAGTGATCTTCTGTACCGTATCATTGATCTTATGTTATCAATCTCCCTTGATGGAAGATAGGATTCAGGCAGTTCTCCTATCCTGAAGATCTTTGCAAGGTTCCTCGCATCGTTCTTATCTGTCTTCTTCGTTGATCTGAATATGATCTTCAGTGCCTTTGGATTCGCAAGATGAATCCTGAATCCGTTATCCCTCAACATCCTGGCAACATACTTTCCTGTTGTTGAGGATTCCACCACAACATCAGAATCCTTTGAATATTTTCCCATGAAAACATTCCACTCCTTTTCCGTATTATCCATCCTGTACTCTTCCACGATCTTTCCTTCATTATCTGTCACACAGACAGATTCGCTAAGTTTATGTGCATCTATTCCTATTATCAATCTGTCACCTCCTTTTGGTGATTCCGGGAAATATGTTGGCCGGTAACACTCTACTATCCGTCCCCTTGCGGGGGCATGGTGTCGGTCCGCAAGCTGCCAACCTCATTGACGAGCTCGAAGCTCAGAGATCGGATCGGCAGCCTTTCCCGGACCACGTACTCCACACGTTATGGAATACGATCAAAAAACTTCTTTCATAGTAGATCGTTATCAGAATAGGGAGGGGCAGGCAGTGATCGACCTTTCCCCGCTAAAAAAGATTGCAAACGAAATGCAAGGGCCGGTCAAACCCGTCCTTGAGAGCATGCCGAGTCAGATGCCAGAGGATCGGTTCATTGAGAATTTTGCAATGTTGTGGAATTTGAGCAAGAGAGAGGTCAAAAAATGAAGAATGACGCGCCCCCCAGCCACGTCGATATAGTTAGTTTCTTTGAGTTCTTAATTTTTGCGAACATAGACATAGATCAATCCACCGACCAATGCTGGAACTGCCTACATTTTAATTATGGCATATGTGACCTTGGTCTGTCATTGGCCCTTGACCGTGATTCCGATGTATGTGGGTGGTACAATTGCCAATGAGCATCCTGTCGAACGGGAATCGATTCATGCTCTCCGATGGAACCACAGAAATCCCACTGTCCCCTGATGATTTTGCACTCATTCAGGAGGGCGTTATCCCTGCTGGCATCAAATCAACTCTTACGAACAGCAACGTCTCGGATGACGAAATAATCAGAGTTGCCCGTAGTACTCCACTGTCGGAATATAATGTAACGATTTCTACGACAGATGGCCTAATTGGGTATATCCGCAACGGGCCAGAAGGCCTTATTCAATGGATCCGTAACTTTGTTGATAGGGAAGGTAAGGTAGCAGGCCAAAGAGTAGATGTCGCAAGGTTCAGCGGGTTCGTTGGGCCAATTTATCTTATTGACGGAGAGACCCGGGGAGTCGGTCTGACCTTAAATGGTGTCGAGTATAACCCTCTGCCCCTCTCTGATTTTTATCAACTGATCCGCCAGGAATTAACCCTAACAAACCCTTTGATGCAGAAACTCAAAGAGATAATCAATGCATGGGCTGAGCAGGCCGTTGCCGACGGAAAGGCCGTGAACTACCGGTCAAGTCCGATTTATGTTGACAGCGAGGGAATCATTCATGTGGACTATCCACATGTTGGCGATATTATCACAAAGCTGAGGAGGTTTCACGATAAGGCTACCCATCCGCTTGCATATCGAACGGTGCTTGCGTGGGCTCTGATGGCACCGCTGCATGATGAACTTAAAAGAAATGCAAACGTGAGCCGGAGAGTGCAGACTCCGCAAATAATGATGACGGGTAAGACTCAGGGAGGTAAGACTCCACTAGGTGATTTCTACATCGGCAAAGGTTTCAAAATGTCTAAAGACGCATATTATTACCCCTACCAGACCGTAAGGACAACATTCACATTGATGAAGCACCTTAGCGAAACCAATCTTCCGGCATTGTTTGATGATCTGCCCACTGACTGGCTTCAGCTACATGCTGACGATCTAAAAGCCTATATGCAAACGGGGCGTTTTGGCAGCCGGGGAAAGCCCAATCAAACAATGGAAGATTATAGGGGCCGGCGTTCATTCATTGGCATGGTGAACAGCTCGATCCGAATTGACGATGATCTTGCTGCTTCAATGAGGATAATCATTTTGAGATTCACCGAGCAGAATAGGCGCCGAAAGAATCTCTCGGAATGGAATAACCTCATTGATGGGGTTCCTGACGGGTTCATGTACGAGATTTTCCGGGTCATGTTTGAGGGCCAGAAAATAAAGGATATTGCGAAGGATGCTGAAAAATTCCAAACACCGGCGGACTGGGTGAATTACACCATCGACAAGCTCAACATGTTATCTTGTTGGTTTAGTATTCCAGAGTGGCCCTCATTTGAAGAGGAGGACAGCGTCGACGAAGACAGCAACGCCATGGAAGTGGCTCAGGCATTTCTTGCGGAATGGGAACGAATACAGAAAAATTCTGACGAGTATTATAATTCGCAAACGGACCAGAACATAAAGTCAGTTAAATATCGCAGCCAAATTGAGGGAGAATTTCTCATAGAGTGGAAGGGCACCCGGAATTACATATGGTTCACCGGCCCTGCGTTCAAGACGCTGATTGCAAGGCAGAGCCTCCGGCTTCCTTATAGAAATGCGACGGATTTTTTGAACAACGTCAAAAGTTCCGACGACGGCGTGAGGGTGGAAAACGAGGGAAGAGCAAAAACCAAGAAAATCTCCAGCGAAGCCCTTTGGTGCTACTGCATTTCTGTCCCGAAGGAGAGTGAGGAATCTTGGGAATGAAGCCAGAAACCTTACTAACATTACCAAAACCTTACCTCTGAAATCCAGTATTTTACTATATTATTTAATAAAGGTAAGGTAGTAAGGTATATACATGTACCATTATACGTAACATTAGGGATCATTTTAGGGGGTGGATATGTCGAAAAAAACCTTACCTCCTTACCTATACCGAAAAATGCCCTAAAATACGGCTTCCGCCAACACAAAAAAGGTAAGGTTCCAAAACCTTACCGAAAGCGACCCTTCGCAAACGTTGGAAAATACTGCCTCGGGATTTTTATTCAAAACCTTACCTTTAAATTTTTCCTTACCGAGTCGGTAATATCTGGGGGTGATAAGTATTCCTTTGAGTAATATCATTGGAAAGCAAATTTACTTCCTGAGGCTGCTCTCTACTGTCTCCAGAGACGAGATCAAGGTCATGCTCAAACCCCAGTCCCCATGGTGTGACTTCTTTGACGTACTCACCCAACCTCCGGATCGTCCTATTCACTCAAGGTCGATATTAAAAAACGAACTTGTCCTTGAGATAGACAGCGATAACTGGGCCGAGGTAAGGGACGGAACAAGGCGCATTGTCCGGGTGCTTGAGAGTTGGAGGGCTGGCGGGTCATATTACCTATCATACTCAGGGAACCGCTCCATCCACGTGCATGTGTTCACAGACCTCAAGTCGATCCATATCAATGAGGACATAGTTCCACTTCTGGAAGGACATAGCGACGTTATCTCGACGTTCAAGGCCTACATGACCAGGCAGATAGCCATCGCTACCGGAACGGCGCCGGACATGCAGCTGACCGGGACACACCTGATCAGGATGGAAGGCGGGTTCAATGAAAAATCGCATAAGTATTGCACCCAGATTCATGAAGTCCCGGATGAAAAACCACAGTACTACGATATTGAGGTTCCGGGCTCATTGCCCCCAGAACGCTGGAACCTTTCCGGCTTCCAGAGGGAGATCAATGCGTTCCTAAAAGTGCACTACACGGCAAAGCCTTCACCCATCCGTATGGGTTCCGGAAGGCCCATTGATCCCGAACCCCTAAAGGAAATCCTGAAGCCCGTATTCATAGAGGGATACCGCCATTACATTGTCCTTGCCCTTGCCGGCTGGCTGAAGCGCCATTCCGTTCCCGAAGAAAAAACACTGGAAATCGTGAGATCACTGAACCCCAATGATAAAACGCCGGCAAAGACAGCGGCAACCGTGAGGGAGACATACCGAAACAGTGGGAGAACCATAGGGCTCCCCTCACTGATCGGCATAATCGCAAACATCGCTTCTGAGGGAAAGATAAGCAGAGAGACCGCCAAAGGAGTGATTGAGGCGCTCGAAGCAAAGGGAGTTGGTTTTAGCGCTGACGTTGAACTCGAGCAGAAACTTCCATGCCCAAGACATAGTGGACCTTGATTCGAGGCTTGCAAGGACAATGATAGAAAGGAGATGGGCCCGGATGGCCAGACTGGAGGGGGATAGTCAGTGAACAGATCCGGATTTCAAAGGGTTTTACCAATAAACTTTTATGACAAAATGTGTGCACAGGCTGAGCTAATATGAACAATAAAAACTCCGAAGTAGGCCCTGAATCTGATCTTCCAAGACACCTTTCATTCAGAGATGTCTTCTTTCTTTCCTTTGGCGGAATGTCACCGTTACTGAGCCTGTTGACTTACGGAGCGGTCGCACTTTCCTATGGGGGCTTGCTTTCGCCACTAATAATGATAATTGGCACCCTGCTTGTGCTGATCAATGGTCTCGTGGTAATGCAGTTGTCCAGAAGGTTCAGGACATCTGGAGGATACTATACTTATGCTTTTCAGGTCCTTTCAGAAAGGGTTGGTTTCAGTACGGGATGGGTTTACCTATTCTATTCTCTGCTATTTGGCCTGGCATATGTGATCGGGGCAGTATATGTGGTTTCAGCGATTTTCGGTTTCCCAGTCTACCTCACACTTTTCGTTATTGTTTTGCCAGCCTCTTTTTTCCTTATTGTGGGCATTAAGCCATCGGCAAAATATGCGATCTATACAGGTATAATCGAAATAGGAATTATTCTGTTAATCATAGTTCTATCATTTTACCTGACAGGAGGTTCTGCCTATATACCAAGCCCAAGTACAATGCACATTACCGGAGGAGCATTTGCACTGGGCATCCTTTTCGCCATGGGAATTCCCACAGGCTATGGGGCTATTGCACCCATTTCCGGAGAAGTAAAGAATGCAGAGAAAGTTGTGGGACGATCTGCCATTTCGGTAATACTTACCGGAGGGTTGCTGGCAACTTTCTTCATATACGCCATATCCAACCTGCTCTTCCAGAAGAACATAACAATTCCCTTCGGCAGTTCCGAGCTGCCTATCCTTTCCATCCTTTCATCGCACTTCTCCGTATACAGCAGGTACATAATTTATGCGGTGTCTATAGCAGCGATAAATGACGGGATCCTTGCAATCCTGTCCTTCGGCTCTGCAGCTTCTAGAACCATATTCAGAATGGGTGTTGACAGGGCTTTCCCTGCATTTTTTTCCAGGAAGCTTAAGGAACAGCCCATAAATGCAAATTTAACAGCCTCAGTTGTCATAATAGTGATTCCTTCCATTATGCTGGCTTTTCTTCCCGCCTATGCCACCTTCATAATTCTTGGAACAATTGCTTCCCTCGCAGGTCTTTTCATCCACATTATGGCAGGAGCTTCACTGATGAGGATCGGTATCCGCAGGGGGAGAAGACTCATACTTAGGGGTACAAAAGGCTTGTTACATTTCATGGTTGACTATAAGGAGGCTATCCTGGCCGGGGCAGCAGCTCTTATCACTTCAGTGGAACTAGTATATTCCGCTTATTCTACCCTGATCATATATTCGACTTTCTTCCTGGTCTGGATAGTTGCCGGATACATAATCATGGACATAAGGGATATTGTGTTGAGGACACCTTATTTAGCAAAGCTAACCAGAGGAGAAATTTCGGTAGCTGAAAGATTCAAGGATCTTACAAGTTTGAAAATAAGAAGTGCTCTTCCTGATATGGTGGTAGGTATGGATGATTCAGTAAAGACAGCAATGGAAAAATGTGTATCTATGGATTCCCCCGGGGCCGCTGTAATCAATAAAAACGCCATGCCTATTGGCACACTCATTCTGAGAGATGTCTTTATGCTATCCGAAAAGGATCTGGGCAGAATGAAGGTGAAAGACCTCTGGCTGGAGCGGCCCATTACAATAGGTAGAGATAGTGATGTTACGGACATAATACGGACATTCAAGGAGAGCAGAATCCCAATACTGTCCATTGTAGATCTTCAAGGGAAGTTTGTAGGAACAGTCCGGGAAAGAGAGGTCATTATGTCGCTGGGAGGGTTCGCGCAGGAACAGCGGCCTGATAATTCAGACACTTCGCCGGATTGAAGGACCCCGATGCACTTTGCATGAAACGGTCCCTACCATTTGCCTGCATTCAATTTCTTCTGACAAAACGTAGAACTGTTATATTTCCTACCGTTCGTTTTCACTTATGACGAGCGACTTATCGCCCTTACAAGTTTTTCAAAGATAAAAGTGCAATGGTTCTAGGATGATTCCAACAACCTGTCTTTCTACAAATACTCAGTGAAAAACCTTTGAAGTTATGTCTCCCATATACCGTCTTGAAAACTGACAGGCTGTAAGTTCTCCAATGGAAGCCGTGGACAAGCCCAGAGATATTAGGTAAGGTAGTGAAAAAAGTATTAGAGTTTATTGAAAAAAATGAAATAAGAAAACTTGGATTCATCTGCTGGAAATCTCTTTTAAACACTCCATATGTTTCTCCACAAAATGATTTCTAGTGGACGAACAATATGAGGACGAAAGCCCATAAGTCAAAGGTTTTCGCTATGTTTTCAAGAAGGAACAAGACCACGGAACCGAAAGTATAACAGATACAGAGATGATCTTTTCTTTCTCTGTGACTGTAACATGCCAAAGACTAATCCTTTTATCTCATGACCTTGGCTTCAAGAAGGCATCAAGGAAATAGGGAAGAGCTGCATTGAGAACAGGAGATTTGAACCATCCACCAAGATGTGTTCAAATAGTGGATACCCAAATGCAGAAATGAAAGTGTTTCAATAAGCAGGGAGTTTTCTAAAAACCTATCACCATAACCCTTCTTTTTTTAGGACCCATTAATCAATCATCATGAACCGTCCAACAATATAGATGATTATCCGGTTTCCTGAAGGGAGACTCACTCCCCCTCTTGCAACAATCACAACTTTTGGGGAGTTATGTACAAAGGCTAGATAAGCCCTAAAACATTCTGTTCGATAATGTAAACCTTACAGTTTTTTCACAAGGTTGAAAGAAGCTTCTCGACTCACAATTGTAGTTTAAGCTGAATGATCGCAGAATAAAGTAGACATTCGTCAATGAATTGATATCTAAAAATATCAGGTAAAATTACAAACTTGAAAGAATGTTGGAATACCCAAAATTAAATGGAATTTTTGGTGCTGCTCCAAAAATTGTGTTGAAGGTTTTGCAGTATTCTGGTTAATGGTGATTCACTCTATCATATATTTTCCCGTAGACTGCAATACTGTTGTGGAAATGGTTTATGATTTGGATATTCAGGCTCAGTGAATCCACGTAAGCTGTTCCGAAAAAGAACATTGAATACCGGGTATTGTTGTGGATTAAACTATCAAGGTACGCAATGGATATGTTTGTCGAGTTGTGGATTACCCGTGCCTGTGCAAGTGCACTTGACACTGTAATATCCGGGTCTACCCCTGATGCCGAATCATTCCTCACGTTGAACAGGTAATGGGAATTGTTTGTAGATTGTCCAATAAGGTATGATCCAATCGTGGCGTTGCCCAAGTGAGCCAAATCCCCGTTTGCCTGGTATGGGAAAAATGCCTGCCCAATACCAGTGACTACAACGGGATATACCAACCCGCAGATCACAGCAAGGACCAAAGCCAGTCTCAACGTGCTAGAGATCAGATTTCCTTTTTTCATATTATGCCTCCAATAATTACTAATAACATTGCTATCAGCTTAATTGCTGCAAACGGCAGCAAAACTCCTCCAACTCCGTAAATGAACAGGTTCTTAAGAAATATTCTGAGTGTGCTCTGCGGCCTGAATTTTGTTCCACGTAGAGCTATTGGTATGAGTGCCGGAATAACTATGGCATTGAAAATCAGAGCTGAAAGCACAGCAATATGAGGTGTTAGTCTAAGGATGTTCAAAGCATCAAGTGCAGGGATACTTGCAAACATTACAGGCACTATAGCAAAGTACTTAGCAACATCGTTGGTGATGCTGAATGTCGTCACGGCACCCCTTGTCATTAAAAGCTGCTTCCCCAGCATGACCACATCAATGATCTTTGATGGGTTTGATTCTAGATCTACCATATTTGCCGCATCCTTGGCTGCATAAGTTCCTGATGCCATTGCAAGACCAACATCCGCTGCAGCAAGAGCTGGGGCATCGTTCGTGCCATCTCCTATCATCGCAACTACCCTGTTCTCAGCCTGTTCATCCTTCACTTTCTGGTACTTGGTCTCAGGCTTGGCCTGGGCAACAAATTCATCAATCCCAACCTCACCCGCTATGTTTCTGGCTGTAAGCGGATGATCTCCGGTGATCATTACCGGTCTAATTCCCATCCTCCTTAGTCCCAGAATTCTATCCCTGATTCCAGGTTTGATCACATCCTTGAAGTAGATAAGCCCGATGATATCACCGTTCACGGATACTGCAATGGGTGTTCCCCCTTCAGAAGAGATTTTTTTCACTGTCTCGTCATAATTGTCAGGGCATGATCTAGCAGATTCCTTTATGGCCTCAGGGGCACCCTTGTGTATGGTCGTCTCCTCATTCAGACGAGTCTGGAGCTCGAATTTCTTTCTGAACCGGTGCCTCTGGAAGAACTCCTTTCCTCCCTTTGGCAATGTGAAGTCATCAGAGTCAACAAGAGTTATTCCACTTCTCCTTGTTACTGCACTAAATTCCTCATGGACACCCTCCCTCAAGGCGTCATACTCCTTTGGGACGAACTTTTTCGTGAAAGCAAGTTCCACTATGCTCCTCCCTTCTGGAGTATCATCATTCCACGATGAAAGGAAAGAAGCCTCGGCTAGTTCCCTTTCAGTGTGACTTCCTAAGGGAATAAACTCATGAGCACGCCGATTACCCACTGTTATTGTTCCCGTCTTATCAAGGAGTATTACATCTGCATCTCCGGCTGTCTCTATGGCTTTTCCCGATTTGGCGATTATGCTATTTCTGGACATCCTGGTTATTCCAGATATGCCTATAGCCGGCAGCAGTGCTCCAATAGTGGTCGGCAGCAGGCAAACGTAAAGAGCGATGAGTACGGACAGATCAGCTCCAAGGTTAAGCAGAAGAGAGAGTGCAATTAGTGCCACCAGGATTATTGTAAACACACCTGTAAGCCCGATCAGCAAAATTGATAGAGCAACCTCATTTGGCGTCTTTGGCCTTTCAGAGGATTCGACCATCTTCACAAGCTTGCTTATGTAAGTCTCGTCAGGGTTTACATTAACAACAGCAACGATGGAGTCACTGACAACCGTGGATCCCCCAATAATAGTGTCTCCCTTGGACTTCCTCACACCTGCAGATTCTCCAGTAAGAAGGGACTCATCCAGCATTGCAATTCCCTCTGAGACTTCAGCATCAATTGGAACCAGGTCCCCCTTCTCAATAAGGATAATATCTCCTTTTCTCAGATCAGAGGACCCAACAGACTCAATTGTTCTTTCACCGTTTTCCTTTACCCGTATCCTCTTGGCGTTTCCTTCTTTTTCAAGTTTCTTCAGGCTAGCTGCTGATGCCCTGGATCTGGCCTCCGCAAATGAATCAGAAATGGTGCTGAACCATACAGTTACAAAGAGTATGGCCGTAACATATGCATAGAAAATCCTGTCGGATTGGTGTGCCAGGCCAGGGAAAGCCCCTGGTGCTATGGTCATGAGTAAAACTATCAGGAAGGAAAGTTCAACCACGAACATGACGGTGTTATCTATGAGCCTCACTGGACTCATTCTTACGAGTGAATCCTTTAACACAAATGGCCAGTTGATTCGCTCTTCACGAGTTTCATGTCTGAAACTCATGTTTTCATTTCTGCTATGCTTAAAGGGCATTTCTTATCCCTTCCAGATGCATAAGAATTGGCCCAACAACAAGGAATGGGAAAAACGTCAGGACGGCAAGTATGAGGATGCTGACAATTAGTATTGCGGGGAAAATCAGGTTATCTGTCCTCAAAGCTACTTCTGTGCTCCTCTTCTTGCCGGACATTCTTCCTGCAATGGCAAGCATTATGAATATTGGTATGAACCGTCCAGCCCACATTACTATTCCAGTGGAAACATTGAAAAAAACAGTGTTTCCTGTTGACCCCAAGAAATCTGAGCCGTTGTTGGCCGCTGCAGAAGTGTATTCATAGAGTATCTGTGTGAACCCAACAGGTCCTTTCCCGAGACCTATAGTGTGGACTGCACCAGTTGCATAGGCAATAGCTGTTGGGACAAGGATAATTATTGGATGTGCTAAAAATGCTATAATTGCTAGTTTAACATCATTTGCAGTGATCTTTGCTCCAAGATATTCTGGGGTTCTACCTGCCATAAGGCCAACAATGAACACAGTTATTATCACGTACATGAGCATGTACATGGCTCCAACTCCTATCCCTCCGGGAGTTGCCTGAATCATCATCCCCAAGAAGGCTGCTAGTATCACAAGTGGATGCATTGCAGCAAGGGCTGTGTTTACAGAGCCGGTTGTAAAGGCAGTGGTTGTTACTGTGTATAAGACTGTGGAGAAACCGCCAAACCTTGTCTCCATTCCTGGACCTAGTGTAGTAAGAGGAATCAGCGCAATTGCAAGGTCAATGGCATATAGGCCATAAGAAGCAATGAGAATAGTTCTGCCTTCGCCTTTCTTATGCAGCATTTGTCCGAAAAGAAATGGCATTGAAGTAGGAATCAGCATCATGGCTCCCAACTCAATATAATTGGTAATGGGACTGGGGTTTTGAAATGGATTGGCTGAGTTTGCACCATAATATCCGCCCCCGTTTGTTCCAAGTTGCATTATGGATACAAGTGAAGAAACCGGGCCTACCTTTATGAGTTCAAAACTCCCTGAAATTGTCCTTACAAGACTGTAACCAGAAAGGGACTGCGGTACTCCAAGACCTATAAGAATTAATGATAGAATAAGCGTCAGTGGAAGAAGTACCCTTGTCATGGTCCTCACCATGTCGGTATAAAAATTCCCGAGATTTCTGTTATTATCTCTTTTACCTGCAAAGCCCCTAAATATGGCCACAGCCACCACAATGCCAGAAGATGCAGAGGTGAATTGCAAGAACTGGATTCCTACCATCTGCCCAAGGTATGACAATGAGGAGCCTCCGTTATAATGCTGGAGATTGGTGTTGGACGAGATTGACATTGCTGTGTTGAGTGCCAGTGACCAGCTCATTCCAGGGAATTTCATTGGGTTCAGGGGGAGCATTCCCTGAAACGCAAGGACAACGAACGATATTGCAGCAGAAAAAACACTGAATACGAAAAGGCTGAGAAAGTACTCCTTCCAGCCCATGCATTTGCTCCTGTCTATTCCAAGTATACGATAGATAAAGTTTTCCAGGGGATTCAATATCTTATCAAGAAACGTCTTCTCATTTTCATAGACCTTTTTCAAATATTTTGCGAGGCCCCAAGAGAAGGCTATTATCGTTGCCCAAATTAGTGCAGTGATAAGTAGATAACCTGCCCCTATCATGATGGCCTACCCTCCCTCTTCCCAAAGTAGATCAGCAGTGGGCTTATTTCTGAGTTTACATCCCTACGGCAGTTAAAATTGTCTTGCCTATAAAAAAATCTTTTTCGTATAGTTATATTAATATATTGTACAGCATTTTTATTATAACGACGGCGCATATTACTACCTCCATAATCAAGTTCACATTGAAAATGATCTTAAAATAGTGTAATCTATCGTTCCCTGTTTTCAAGGGAAGAAGGATTGGCTCGTGGGCCCTTGGCAGCGCTCAAAACTATAGAGCTGACTACACTTTTTACACCGGGAATTTTCATGATCTTGTTTTTCAGGGTGTCCCGGAATTCTTCTATGCTTTTGGAGCTAACAACAGTAGCTATGTCAAATTCTCCAGTCACTTCATAAACCTCTTGGACAGCGTCGATCAGACAGAGTTCACGGGTAACCTCTTCTACTTTCATAGTGTCTACAAAAATATCGACTATGGCCGTTATAGGTTTTATATTTCCAGATTCTGTTCCGACAGTCATCGCACTGCTGCCTTGATTATTCTTGGGTATTAATATGTTTTGATATTTATTTCCAAATAATACGATAATTACCATGTTTACGGACTCCCTGGAAGATTATATAAATACTGTAATCGTCGATATTATCCATGGAGGTGACATCAAACTCAAGTAGGTCTCCTAAACTGCCCTATAAGTCAAAGGCTCGGTATAGGCATCATTCCTCAAAAGTAAAGAAGGAAAATCTATGAATAAAAGGAGTCCGGTGGATCAAATAAACATCTTTCCTCAGAGTTCTGGCTGTTCTTGGCTATAACTTTTGTGGGACTTCCACAAAGTAAAATGTTAGCTTTCAATCCTCATAATAATGATTTATGTCATTGAAAAATTTTGGAATATTCTTTGGCATTTATGAACTCTGAATATTTCGCAAATCCCTCCGAATTAACCTGAACTAGATAAATGAAGAAGTTTGCCTGAGTTTCGGTGGGAAAGTTCTAAAAAAGATTCCAGAAAGCCAGGTTAAAAAAAGATGATTATTAAAAAAAGGTTGATTAATGACGCATTTAGGACCATTGCATAAATACTGGCTTATATCAAATGGGGCTGCCCGGATTTGGACCGGAGTCTCAGGCTCCCAAAGCCCGTAGGATACCAAGCTACCCCACAGCCCCATAGCCATCTGATATCATTTGTCCAATAAAAAGGTTAACCCATAGCAGCGCTAAAATCAATCCTCTCAGTCTGCCCGTCTATCATCACAGTTCAGTTTAGGCTGATTTCATCACAGAGGTTATGAGAAAATGTCTTACCACTAAAAAAACATTCCTCAGGCTGAAACAGGTTCAGCCGGAGGTTTAAGTTTAAGGGCAGGAGATAAAAGGAATCCCACAAATTCCAGGGAAACAACCAGTGCAACTGCATACGGCGCTATGGTAATGAAAAGGGGGCCCACAAATACCGGTATCAGGGCCACGCCTACATTGGTGGCAACACTGAACATTGAGGTTGAAAATCCAGCCTTTGCAGGATCATCAACATAGTTAGTGGTGGATGTCATTGCCATTGACCAATATGCGTTTCCAAAGAACCCGAAGAAGAAGAAAGAGATCAGGAGTATCCACAATATTGGCAGGAATGAGAGGAAATAGGAAAGTGAAAACACAGACACAAATGCAAGGAAAGAGGTGATTATTATCCCTTTCTTCAGGAATCTGTACCTCTCAAACATGGGAGGAAGTATTATGGCGCCCAGCGCAGATCCAAGGAATGTCAGACCCCCCAGAAGCCCGCCATAGTAGGCCGAAGTTGTAACATATGCACTGTGTGTTGCGAGTACTTCTGCAGCTATTCCCCCAAACATAACTGAAACTGATGCAATAACCAGGCCGACATACCAGTTTTTAACAACGCCTGCCTTGAACACGCCCCTGAGGCTTCTCCCTTTGTAGTCCACAGGGTAACCCCTGGTTCCAGGTATTATTACCACCAGAGCAATTATTGCCAGTATGGCCGTGAGCCAGAACGAACCTGACAGTTTTATTGTGCTGAGCAGGGCACCACCGGAAAACGATCCCACTGCCATTCCCAGGAACAGGACTCCAATGCTGATGCCCGTAATTGTATGTGCCCTTTCCCTTGATATTGATTCTGATATGCTGCCAACAGGTGCCACTGCCATGGGATAGGCAACTGCAGCTATGGTCTGCGTAATAAAGAGGATGGAATAATCAGGGGAGAGAGCCCTTCCCACAAGCCCGATAACAGAAAGGGCTGCAGCCACAAAAAGTGCGGATCTTACCGTAAACCTTGCTGAAAGCCAACCTGCAAGAAGGCCCAGTGCAACCATGGTATAGCCATAAAGCGAGATCAGTAGCACCACTGGCGCAAGTGAAGAATGAAATGCTGTTATTATGCTCCCTAAGAGCGGGGAAAGTATGAACCATCCAAAACCTATGGTGAAAAGAAGGAACCAGTAAGGGAGAAGTCTCATCCACCTGACAGAGGTTGTCATATGGTCCTGATAATGCAGAAGCTATATTAAAATTTCAATCAGATCAAATAAAAAAAATTTGGATGGATTACTGTTTGGGATAGAACGTTTCCAGCTTTGTCCTTCCAGCCTTATCGTACATGTAGGTTGTGTTCTCTTCCTCATCAAGTGTTCTTTTATGGGTACCGTCACAGTATGGCTTGTTTCCTGACAGTCCGCATGCACACATATGCAGTTCCTGGTCTCCTGCCTTTACAACATAGGGCCTGTTCCTTTCATGCAATACAATTCTCGCCATTTTTATCATTCAACAATAACAATAAAATATTAAAACTTAAGGAATTCAATGTACCCTCTTCAGATCAAAAGAACCGAGATCAAAGGAGTTCCCATGAAACATTATCTCGATCCAGTCCCTGGACTTGACATTTCCCATGCCCCTTACCCTGAGGTAATTCTTCGAGAAATCAACCCTGAATTCTATCTCCCCGTCCATCACATAATTGGCGCTCTCATAAACGCTCTCATCAAAAATGCCCTGATCCATAAGGTAAATCGAGACAACATTTTCGCTTCTTCTCTTCTGTGTTATGTGCTGCAGAGTCTTTATGAAGAATTTTGGATCAATCTGGGATATCATTCCCAGATCGGAA
>JAKBSB010000240.1:2622-2974 GCA_021845155.1 Thermoplasmata archaeon | reverse complement strand
CAGTCGAATTCTATTCAGCCGCTGTGCATGTATCTTCAAGTGGAAAAGCATCCCTTTTATTCAGCGTGCCCTACTACATGATGAATGACCATTTCTCCCTCAAATCAATAGGAAATGAAAATTCCACTGTGAATACCAGTCTGGTGCAGATTTCTCCAGGATAAAATATTCATTCGTTCCTGAACTGTCCCAGGATCTTTTTTGGGCTGAAGCTCTTTATGAGGAACAGGAGGTCTCCGAAGCTTGTCTCCTTTATGGCAATTGCCACCAGGAAATATATGACTATTGCAGCAATTCCAAGCGGTGCAAGGATAACAATATCCTTAGGGGATATGAAATGGATTATGAACAT
>JAKBSB010000240.1:0-2612 GCA_021845155.1 Thermoplasmata archaeon | reverse complement strand
AAGAGCCGGTATGAGGTGTCTCACAACCCTGAAATTATACCCTGTTTTTTCCAGCTTTGATACAGAGATTCTGTAGAACACCATGTCCAGTATTGTTATGGTTGTGGTGGCAACGGCTGCCCCCAGAGCACCGAGTGAGAAGTATTTAATTCCGAAAATGGAGGGCGGGACAAGAATAAGTATAAGGGCAATGTTGCCCAGTACCGAGAGGAAATCTATAATAGCTATCCTTCCTGTTTTCTGCCTGGACATGATTGCAGATGAATAGGGTGAATTGATGGCGGAAAAATATGCCCTTACGGAGAGGACGGCAAGAATTGCACTGTAAGCAATATAGGCCTGGTTGAATATGTTCATCACGTACTGGGCCAGAATTGCCATGTCCACGACCAGTGGAAGGATGAAAAGGGAGATCAGCCTCTCAAACTCCTTTATGGATCTTGCATGCTCTTCCCTCTGATGCTCCTGGGTGACCCGGACAAGCATTGGAAGAAAGAATATTGACATGGATGCACTGAGCGATGATACGACCAGTGCAATGTTCTGTGCTGAAAAGAATGCGCCCGTGGCTGTTGCATGCCAGTAGAACTCAATGATGACCTTGTCTATGTTACCGTTCACTGTTCCAACCACCGATACAAGTGCCAATGGCAACGCAAGGGCGGTGTAAGCATTCATCATCTTTCTCGTTGGCCTGGCAATCTTCCATGGCCTGCCGAGTATGAATGAACTCAGGAAATATACGGCATATGAAATGCTGTATGCAGATGAAACCAGTACTGCAGGGAAATAGCCTGCGTTCGTGAGTATGCTGTACCTTATTGTAAGGCCAAGAACTATGAATACCGAGTTCCTGAGAAGTGCTTCAATAACCGGAGGTATGGCTATTCTGGTGGATTTCAGGTTGGCTATGAAGAATGTTTTAGTGAATCCTATGAAATTGGAGAAGAAGAAATAAGGGATCAGTGAGAGGATTATCCAGAACTCGATAGGGGACTGAAATCCCCTGTGTAGAACATGGGTCCATATGAAAAGGGAACCCAGGACAATTGCTATGAACAGGAACCCCAGAACAAGCTTTATTGCCAGGAAGGTCCCGTTGCAGGTTTCGATATCCTCGCCCTGTGACAGTTTTATGTTATGTGCGGTTGAATATCCAAGATCGCCAAAGAGCGATAAAATTCCCACAAATCCTATACCGAATGATACAAATCCCCAGTCCGTGGTGCCCACAAAACGGGTAATGAAAAACAGGCCGACAAGACCCAGAACTGCACCGATGACGTTCTGAATCATGAGTACAGGTGATCTTCTGGCAAACAATTCAGCCGCCAGATTCCCATAGTGTAAATAATCTTATTCATTTGCCAGTATATTTATTGGATGGCAAAAAATCACATTGAAGAGACTTTCAGGAATGAAGCTTCCAGTGTATTTTCCGGAACTATTCCAATCAGGGTGTCCACCACTTTGCCCTTATAAAAAAAGAGGAAAGTTGGAACATTGAATATGGAAAAAAGCCTTATCACCGCCGGGGAAAGATTAACATCAGCCCTTCCTGATTTCATCCTGTCCGCATAAGATGCCGAGACCCTGTCATAAACTGGTTTCATTATTGAGCAGGGTGCACAGAAACCCTTCCAGAACTCCACGGCAATTTTTTCAGAGGACATGACATTCTTTGCAAAATTAGAATCGTCCAGTTCCATAATCCATTCCGGGCTGCCAGAATCATCATCGTCTGTAAATCCTGAATTTTTTTTCTTGTCAATGCCCTCGGTCACTGCCGATTACCATCCTCATTGCCACGTGGCACTGCCAGTTATGTCCGCTTCGCACTTATAAATCATGATGGGATCAGAACTGATGGCCGCAGTTAGGGCAGAATTTTGCATTTGCAGGAACCTGTTCACCGCATGAAGGGCATGTCTTGACCGATGCCGGAAGGTTTTCGTCTGTCTCGCTGTCCACATATCTGGGTTCACTTTTCTGTTTTTTCTTTGAATCTTCATTGTAAAGGATGTTTATGTTGGCTCCGGGAGTTCTTGCCCTTGCCATTTCAATCTCCCTCTTTTTCTCGTCTTCCTTTTCCCTCTCAGATTTCTCTGTGGACCTGCGTTTTGCCTCTGATGCCCACTGCTGTATTGATCTTGCCCATGCATCAGGTTCCTCAACCACGAAATCCACACCCTGTGTTGAGTTGTCCCTCTCGTATGTTACAGTCAGTATCCTTTTGGCCCAGAATTTAAGTTTTGGTTCCGATCCGGCAGCGTCCTTGAGATCCGTAAGCTTCAGCTCCAGATCTATGTGGGGAGGTATGGCCCTGAAAAGTTTCTTCTTGCCTTTTCTTTCGTATATGACCCTGCTGTTGCTCAGATACAGCGTACCATCTGATACCTTGACCGCATGATCGACCAGGGTTGCATCGCTCTTCATTATTTCATGCTCATCACTGTTATAGATCGGCATTCAGTATCTATATCCTGTATTCATATAAATTTTTCACTGAAATTTTTTTTATGCATTTTCCAGCATGAAGGGACTATTTTTTATTAAATTTCACGGTTTTATGGAACAGTAGAAGTAATTTACCAGAAAGTTTTATTAGATCG
>JAKBSB010000239.1 GCA_021845155.1 Thermoplasmata archaeon | reverse complement strand
AAAGGAATTCCTCAAAGTCATAAAAGGTAGTGAAATAATAGACAAATCGACCAGGACAAAGGTCCAGGATCCTTATTCACTCAGGTGCATACCCCAGGTATATGGTGCTGTCCTGGACACAATGAATTATGCCAGAAATGTCTTAACAACTGAAATAAATTCGGCCACAGACAACCCGCTAGTGGGAGATGATGAAGTCATTTCCGTTGGAAATTTTCATGGCGAGCCCGTTGCCCTGATATCAGACTTCCTGGCAATTGCCATGACGGATCTGGGAAACATGATAGAGAGGAGGCTGGCAAGAATAACAGACGAGAACCTGAGTGGCCTTCCACCGTTTCTTGTTGAGAACAGCGGCCTGAATTCAGGTTACATGATTCCACAGTATACAGCAGCAGCCCTGTGCAACAGGAACAAGACTCTTTGCTTCCCGTCCACAGCAGACAATATTCCGACTTCAGCCAACCAGGAGGACCATGTGAGCATGGGGGCAAATGCAGCAATAAAACTCTCTGAAATAGTGGAGAATGTCAGGCAGATCGTGGCGATAGAATTCCTGCTTGGAACCCAGTCACTGGAATTTGCAGTTGATGAACCGTCACCCTTAGTACGGAAAATTTACCTGGAAATCAGGAAAAAAGTGCCTAAACTTACTGTTGACAGGCCGCCATACAGCGATATTGAGACAATAAGCGGCATGATGGACGCAGGTTTATTTACAGGTTTGCACAGGCCACTTGCGTGATCCATATTTAGCATATTTTTTTCGATTTTCTTAAATATTCTTTAGAATTCTGGAACCAATGGCTGGACATGAACATAAAAAGGCATACACCGCCCATAAGGGCCATACGTATCTGGAAGCCCTGGGTGAAAAACCATCAGATAGCATAATCGCCGTGAAATCTGGAAACAGACTCTTTGACCTGAGGCAGACTGCAGATTCAGATACAGAGATCCAGGCAGTATACCTGGATTCTGATGATGGATTGAAGATACTGAGGCATTCTGCTGCGCACCTTCTTGCCCATGCCATCACTTCACTTTTCCCGGATTCAAAGCCAAATGCGGGACCTCCGACAGAAGACGGTTTCTACTATGACTTTGACATGAACCCGATATCCTCCGACCAGTTTCCTGCCATAGAGGAAAAGATGCAGGAGGTTGTGAAAAAAAATTATCCCATAGTCCGGGAAGAACATGACAGAAAAGAACTCCTGTCCATGTTTTCAGCCAATCCCTATAAAATCGACAAGATAAAGGACAATGTGCCTGAAGGAGGCAGGTCATCAATTTACAGGCAGGGTGATTTTTATGACTTCTGCACAGGACCGCATGTCCCGTCAACGGGTTACCTGAAAGCGGTCAGGATCATTTCCCTTGCCTCCACGCACTACAGGGGAGACGAAAAGAATCCTGCAATGGTCCGGATATACGGAACAGCATTTCCCGATGAGAAAAGCCTCAAGAAGTATCTTCAGAACAGGGAAGAGGCCCTCAAGAGAGACCACAGGAAACTCGGAACAGAGATGGACCTGTTTGTGTTTAACACTGAGAGGGCACCCGGTTTTCCACTCTATACGCCCAACGGATCCATCATAAGAAGCGAACTTATGTCCTTCATGAAGGAGAAAAACAGCCAGAGGGGATGGCAGGAAGTCTGGACCCCGCACATTTTCAGGGACGTCATATGGAAGCAGTCCGGCCACTATGCGAAATACAAGCCCAACATGTACGTTTTCACCCTTGAGGACGGGGATAGCTATGGCGTGAAGCCAATGAACTGCCCCGGGCATATCAGCATATTTGAGAGGGAACCGCACAGCTACAGGGATCTTCCCATAAGGCTGAGCGAGCCCGGAACGGTCTACAGGTATGAAAAATCAGGTGAAGTGGGCGGACTTACGAGGCCCAGAGCATTCACTATTGACGACGGCCACGCGTTCATGAGATTTGATCAGATAGTTGATGAGATAACCTCGATCCTGGAGATGATAAAGGAGACATTCAATGGGATACTCGGGGAGGTTGATCTCAAGTTTGACCTCTCTGTTATGGACAAGGAACATCCTGAAAACTACCTCCTGGTTTACAGGTGCAGGAACTGCGGAAGCACCATAGAGGCAAGGAAAGCCTCAATGGAGGAGCACCTGCTATGCCCTTCATGCGGTTCCGAGAATCTTGAACCGGATTTCACGGTCTGGGACGGGGCAACAGAACAGCTGAGGGAAGCTCTTGACAGGGAGAAGCTGGAATACCAGGAATACCCCGGTGAGGCAGCTTTCTACGGTCCAAAGATCGATGTGCATGTCAGGGATGCCATAGGAAGGATGTGGCAGCTGTCAACAGTCCAGCTGGACTTCTTCATGCCTACAAACTTCGGGCTCTCATACGTGAACAGCGAAAGCAAGCCTGAACGTATCGTAATGGTTCACAGGGCTATTTTTGGGAGTTACGAAAGATTCATGGCCATAGTGCTGGAACACTTTGCAGGCAAACTTCCCACATGGCTTTCACCTATCCAGGCTTATGTAATACCGGTCAGCGAGAATTACGATGAATATGCGAAAAAAGTGCAGTCCAGGATCCAGGGTGAAGGAATCAGGGCAGGACTGGACACCTCATCGGAGACCCTTGGGAAGAAGATAAAGACAATAAGAGGGAAGAGGCCTGCATATATTGTCGTGGTAGGACAGAAGGAGATGGAGACCGGAACAGTAACAGCGAGAAACAGGAAAGATCAGCAGAAATCAATGGAACTCAATGAATTCGTCAGGGACCTGAGAAAGGAGATATCAGGCAGGAACATAGATCAGTTCTTCTGACCTTTTTTCTGGATGGTGCATAGGGCATACCTGTCACCGTCAAAGTACATTTCCTCATTGTAATGGGATTTGCTGTACCGGATCATTCTCTCCTCCATCTGCCTGATTGTAAAATGTTTCTTTCCTCTGATCCGGAATACCACGGTGCATTTCTGCATTGCTAGAAATATAT
>JAKBSB010000238.1 GCA_021845155.1 Thermoplasmata archaeon | reverse complement strand
AAATGCCATCCGTAACACGAAGTGCAGTCCTCTGCATCTCTTCGTGACCTCTGTGTGGAACATTCCTTGTCTGAAATCCAGTAACTGTTTTCCACCCTCTTCCAAGAAATATCTGCCTTGTGTCCACCGGGAAGAGTGTTTCTTTCATGAAGGGAATCTCTGGAAGGTTAGCTGACTTGATCTCTCCTGCTAAGCACATACCAGTACTTTCCCTTATGTTTCTTACCCCTGGATGTGCTGTTGAGGTTGTTCCAAACACTTTCCGACAGTAACCAACCCTGTCATACCTGTAAATACCCGTTACATTCATAATGGCAATTGTCCTTGATCTGTGGATCAAACTTACATTATCACCCTCTTTTACTTTCCTGAAATCTTTCTCTTCTATGTCCAGTGTGTACGGAATGCTCCATGGAATACCGTTTTCCAGTCTTTGTTCCTCCATAACCGAATGAAGATCATTCTCTCCCATGAACCCCTTTAACGGACTGAGGATTCCTGTTTTCATATTCATTATCCTGACGGCTGTACTGTAACTAACTTCAACTGTATGGTTGGCTTCCGCATCACTGACATCCGGAATATTGACAAGCATCCCGCCATGAGCCGAGAAATTTATATTTGCAGGAGAATTAATCAATTATACCACCAGACTTATTTCCCAGATTGAGACCTGTACTGACCTCTCCTGTCAGATGAAGACCGCACTCCTTTATGCCATCCTCCCACCACCACCTTCCGGATCTCTCGTCTTCATCCTTTCCCACTGCCCTCGTGCATGGCTGGCAGCCTATGCTCTTATAGTTCTTATCAAAGAGAATGTTGTAGGGAACTCTGTGAATCTTCACATATGACCATATTTCATCCCTGGTCCAATCGAGAAGAGGATTGACTTTCAGGACATTGTGATCTCTTACAAACTCAACTTTCCTGGAATTTTTTCTTGCAACAGTCTGTTCTCCCCTTATTCCCGTGATCCAGACTGATCTGTTGCGAAGTATATTTTTAAGTGGGTTTACCTTTCTCACATTACAGCAAAAATGGCGATTATCGATCGAATGATAGAAAAGGTTGATTCCCCTGGAATTGATCATGTCCTCAACCTCTTTTCTTTCAGGGAAATACACCTTTATATCAACACCCATCTCCAATCTTACTTTTTCCATAAGCTGGTATGTTTCATCCGGGAGTCTTCCGGTATCTATGGTCGCAATTTCAACATCAATATTATTTCTGGCAATCATATCCGTGATGACCATGTCCTCCAGCCCCAGACTTGAAGTGAAAACAGCACTTTTTCCATGGTGTTTACCAATTCTTACAAGCATCTCAACCGGATCTATATCCTGTGATGCCAAATCTTCTTCCATTTGCTGTAATTTTCAATTTATTGAAATAATTATCAGAATGGGAAGTTTTGAACATTTATGGGCAATATAGGGACAATGCGAAAGCAATATGCCAAAGATCTCCTTTATGAATTGTGAAGATCAACAGGCTTGCAGAAAATATAATCAATGACAGAGCATGGAACAGTTCAATGGGAAAAAATATGCTTCTGGACAAACTTTCCTCAGTGGATATGGATGTTATTTCCAGCCTTAGAGAGAGAATTTATGTCATGAAGATAGGTTGGACGACTTCACTGCTCCTGGATGAAAAAACACTGATTGACAGGATAAGAAGATACAGGAACCTCGGAATTGAAGTAAGCCCAGGTGGTACAACACTGGAGATAGCCTATGCAAAAGGTCACCTGGAACGGACTCTCTCCAATCTTCTCCAATATGGTTTTTCTCACCTGGAAATTAGTGAAGGAGTTTTGGACCTTCCAGAATCCCAGAAGAAAAAGATTGTAGATTTTGCAAGATCGAATAACATCCCTTTCACTATGGAGGTTGGAAAAAAGAGCGAAAAAAACCAGCTCAGCCTGGATGAAACCATTGAGGGGGTAAATCGTGATCTGGAATACGAACCTGATGTTGTCATTGTTGAGGGAAGGGAGACTGGAAAGGGTGTAGGCGTGTTCGATATTGAAGGATCTATAAAATGGGACTGGGTAACCAGGCTAGCTGAGAACTTTCCAATGGAGAAACTTATGTTTGAGGCCCCTGCAGAGAGACAGCAGGTCGAGCTTGTGATCAGGATGGGCAACAATGTGAATCTTGGAAACATTGCCCCTGCTAGTCTTGCAGCGCTTGAGACTCAGAGACTGGGACTAAGGGGGGACACATTTGGTATTCCATCTTCCTCCACTTCCGTTGAGGGCCCACCGTCTAACAAATTTATATATTACGTTATTTCGGACCATGGCCCGCTGGATCAGGCGGGAATAATGGATCTTACCGGCCTGAACAGGAAAACTGTTCAGAATGCCTTGAAGGAACTTGTATCAAGTGGAATTGTTAGGGAATCATTTTACAGGAATGATTTGAGAAAACGCATATACACCGCTTCATCGAATCTAAGGTAATATGGTCCAAATTCACTGAAAACTGTAAAATTTGTGCTTTTAGATTTAAATTGCGCAAATGTGCCATTGATCACAGCGAGTTTCCGTTTATCCCTTCCTCTAGTAGTATTTTGCTTCCGGATTCAGGGAGTTATAGCTGGTGCCTTCGTGTAAGGCGCGTATAAGATTAACGTGGGAAATCAGGGAATTAATCACTACCGCCTGCGTAAGTACCTATCAACTATAATTCACCGCTATGTGGATGAACTCCGTTCTCCATGAGGTCAAAACTCTCTACCCGAGTTATCTTCCTTCACCTCACAATCCTCAGGTTATAAGCACTATCTTGAACGAAGAGAGTTCTTCTTTATATTATGGTAATTTACAGTTATTTTTTACAATGTTGAATGATTCAATTAGACCGTTATCCAGACTGTCTTACTGTGACAAATAATGTCTAACTTTACATTTAAGGGTATCTTTTAATTTAGAGATTGAACATGATAACATGAGATATATGGCCGACCCTATCCAGTTCACTGAAAGCAA
>JAKBSB010000237.1 GCA_021845155.1 Thermoplasmata archaeon | reverse complement strand
ATGTATGTTCCTTTCGTGTATTTCTCCAGTATATTTCCAATGGATTTCCGGAAATTTTCTGGAACAAGGGAGAGCCTTCCATCTTCCCATGGGAGAACATGTATGCCCTCTACGTGTGACAGGTTGTCAGGTATTGGCCGGCCCGAAATGTACAGTTCCAGGAATTCCATCTCATCCGGATCTATCCTCATCCTGACTTTTTCAGCTTTTTCTATTATGAGGGCACCATCCTCTATACCATACCCTATTTCGCCTGTCTTTCCACCAGCATATTTTACAAAGAGGAGTATGCCCATGCATTTTGTACACTGTCCGCATGGTATTATCTTCCCTTTACTGTAATGGCAGGAATGGCATGATCTCTGCAGCAGGTACAGGTCGTGGTACCTGTTCACGAGTATTTTTTCAACTATGGACCCGAAAACAGGATATACGGCGCTCCACAGGGATGAATTAATTCCCTTTGACTGAAGGTATGCAGATGTCATGTTGTTGAAATCCCATGTCTGGTCAAAAACACCATAATAGTGCTTAATTCCTTTATATCCAGGCATTTCCCGCGGATCATCAAGTTCATCCCCCAGCAGAAGGCCGCTGATGGAATATGACCTGATCATGGGAATGAATGAGAAAACGTATACTGGAAACGTAAAAAGCTGGATGGGGTAGTCATCAGCCCTTTTATTCACAACAGCAAAATCAAGTATTTTCAGCCTTAGCTGCGCCCATCTGTAAAAACGGTCTATATTGGACCAGACCTTCTTGACATTTTTAAAATTTGCCGAGTAATATTCATATGAAGTCTTTGCCGTAAGCCAGTGACCGCCCGATTCATTGAAAAAGAATGCATAGGTGTCTGCACCTGATTCCCTGAGCATTCCGTAGGTGAGGAGGCTCTCCTTGCCTCCTGAAGAGAGGACAGCCACACTGTTTCCCGGTTTAAAGGTTACCCGCGACTCCTTATTTTTCCTTGAAGGTGCAATGATCTCTGTTGATCCCCTTGCATTTTCTTCCGTGATATCCGCTTCCTCAGGCAGGTACTCCTTTTTCACAAACTCAAAACGCCTTCTGCAGAGCTTGTTAACGAAAACTTCAGTGTTATTTATCCTGACGTATTTCCTTATTATTTCCAGATCGTTCTCCGAAACAGGAAATTCAAGAACAAGTGAACCTGAAAAATACGTGAAATTAATTGCAGCCATTGTAAGCAGCATGCCTGCAAGGTTTTCGTCTGCATCAACATGGTCTGAATAGGTGAAGATGAGTTCAAAGCTTTCTTCTGTGCTTCCTGATAAAAATGATACAGTTCCCCTTATGGATTTCCCCCGGTATTCCAGAGGTTTAACCCTTATGGAGTCAAAGCATCTCACTTTTTCAGTGTATTTCAACAGATCACTTACACTGAAAGAGATTCAATTTCCCTTGCGACGGAATCCAGTGGTTCCAGAGGGTTGAATACAGGTATGCCGAATTTTCCCTGAAGGCAGCTTATTGATTCCTTTATTTCGGAATTATCCATGTTTTCGCTGTTTATGGATATTGCAATAACCTTCCTGTTTGAGAGGTTTTCAAGTATATTTATATATTTTTCAAGCGGCGGTATTGGGAACTCCTCGAACCCGTCGAAAGCTTTTCTCTTGGGGGCATGCTGCAGGATTATGGCATCAGGCCTGCAGGCCCCTATTATTTCAAAGCTTCCTGGATATGCTGGATGCAGTACTGAACCCTGTCCCTCCAGGAACATGTAGTCAGGTTTTTCGTTCACCCATGCCTCGTGAGTAACCCATTCAAGGTTTCCAGGTATGAAATCGTTTATCATTGAATCAACCACTACGGTGTAAGGGAATCCCTGCATCCATGATGTCTGCCCTGTCCCGATCATGACCGACTTTTTCCCGGCCTGGTTCATGGCCTGGTTAAGGAATACTGAAGTTGTCCTTTTGCCTATGGCACTGTCTGTACCGAGAACTGCAATCTTAGTCGCCTTCACTTCCCTGATTGAACCTGTGAAAGGCATCTTCATGTCCCTGAACATCTTCCTGACGTCAATTATCTGTGTTCCTTTGCTTTTTGAGAGTGCCGAGAATTCCGGATCGTCACTTATGAACTCATGAAGTCCGCTGACAACGGTCATCCCTTCGTTTATTGCTGCCCTGATATATTTCCTGTATTCTTCTGGTATGTAACCCCCGTCTGTTGCAATACCTACAATGAAGACATTTGATCCGAGGGCCTTACCCTCCTCAACTGTTCCAACTATTGGTATTCCTTTGGGTTTCCCGGATAATATCTTTCCGGCATCATTTCCGGCGTATCTTGAATCAATTACAGAAGTGATATTGTACCTCTTGCTGTATCTCACAAGCCCATTTGCGGTTTTTCCGTATGTTGAACCGAACACATTTTCTGCAAGCACTACTGCGTTATCCATGATCTGTTCCTCCCTGTAAGTACCACTACAACCTCTCCCCTGTAGCCGAGTCTTCTCATGACCTTGTCTGCTGCAGCCATTGCCGAGGCTGATGCGGGAAGAACTGAAAGTTTCTCCGTCCGCTCGATCATTCTTGAATAATTAACCATTTCAGAATCGGAAACATACGTTGCGATGCCGTTGCTCCTGTAGATTGAGTCGAGAGCCTTCTGCCCATCGTATGAACGGAATGATACCAGTGGTTCAGAAACGGATGTTTCAGTGATCTGTAATGGATCCAGGTCCACAACTTTCCTCCTTTTCTTTTTCCATGAAGCCACTATAGGGTTCCCGTTTGAAGTACTTGATGCGATAAGCCTGGGAACCCTGCTGATCTCTCCACTGTGGTACAGTTTCTCAAAACCGGAAAATATGCCGGCAAGAGTTGTTCCGTTTCCCACGGGGACCGAGAGGAACTCAGGGCTGTGTCCGAGCTGGGATGCGATCTCATAGGCAATGTTCTCATAACCCATGATATCCAGTTCAGAGTTCTTTGATCCGGGACTTGAATCGTACCAGTTCTCATCATTGGATCTGTCTCTCATATAGTCAACA
>JAKBSB010000236.1 GCA_021845155.1 Thermoplasmata archaeon | reverse complement strand
ATATTACAGAATCGGCGATGAGAGTTTCGGAGAATTCGTCTGGAAAACCTGCTTTGGTGAATAAAAATGAAGGACAAAAATTATCTTTTTGTATGCGTGGAAAACGCCGGAAGAAGCAAGATGGCTGAGGCATTCGCAAAAAAACTTGGAATGAATGCACAGAGTGCGGGAACTCTGCCTTCCGTGAGTGTAAACCCTGTGGTGATGGAGGCAATGAGGGAAAAGGGAATCGACATGTCAGATTCAAAACCGACAATGCTGCACGACAGTATGATAAATTGGGCGGATCTCGTAATCGTGATGGGATGTTCCCTCCAGGAGGCATGTCCGGCTCCACTCCTTGCAGCGTTGCAGAAAAAGATTGTGGACTGGAATCTTCCTGATCCAAAGGGTAAGCCCATTGAAGAAGTGCGGCGCATAAGGGACATGATAGAGAAAAATGTATTGGAACTTGCAAGGAAAAATCCTGAATGATGACTGAACCCTCAATATTCAGGATTTGAATCACATGTTCAATCTGGGCATACTTTTTCCAGTATCAGTTATTATCTTTGCAACCACACTTGTACTGGTCCTCAAGAGACCCAGAAACATAGGAATAGGTTATGTAGCCATGGCCGGTGCTCTGGTGAGTCTGGCACTTGGAACCATAGATCTTGAAAGTGTTCTTGTTGTGTGGAGTATAGTCTGGAACGCCACCTTCACATTCATAGCCATCATACTCATTTCCCTCCTGTTTGACGAAGCAGGAATTTTCAGATACACGGCCCTGAAAATAGCACGCTTTGCCAGAGGGAACGGCATTACACTTTTTCTGCTCATAATTCTCTTAGGTTCCGGTATATCAGCGATCTTTGCCAATGACGGAACGGCTCTAATACTCACGCCAATCGTTTACGAGATTCTGGTAAATCTGAAATTCCCAAAAAAGCAGGTAATACCCTTCATAATGGCTACAGGATTCATAGCAGATTCTGCAAGCCTGCCACTGCCAGTGAGCAACCTGGTAAACATAGTCAGCACCACATACTTCGGAATTAGCTTCAACAGCTACGCTGGGAAGATGATAATCCCTGATCTTGTTTCCATAGCCTCTTCCCTATTTATTCTCTGGCTATTTTACAGAAAATCAATACCTCTAAAATATCATCTGGATAATCTGGAGGATCCAGAAAAGGCAATCAGGGAACCATACATCTTCAGGATCGCAATACCAACTGTCATCATTCTTATTGCGGCGTATTCAATAGGGGGTTATTACGATGTGCCCATAGCCTTTGTATCAATGTCTGCGGCTGTGATTGTAATGTTGTTTTCGTACTACAGATCCAATATTGATATTAAAAAGGTCCTCAGTGAAGCCCCATGGCAGATTGTGCTGTTTTCATTCGGAATGTATCTTGTTGTTTTCGGTATGGGAAGGGAAGGATTCACATATCTGATATCGTATCTCCTGATCCATATATCCATGCTGTCTGATCCAATAAAGATAATACTTTCAGGATATCTTTTCTCATTCATGGCAGCCGGCATGAACAATATGCCCTCAGTAATGCTGGGTGCCTTGAGCATCTCTTCAATCCATGGTGGTTCTTCTTTAATTTATGCAAATGTCATTGGAAACGACATTGGACCAAAGTTTACTCCAATAGGGTCCCTGGCCACACTTCTCTGGCTCTACACACTTAATAAAAAGAAGGGCATAACAATAAGCTACAGTTATTACATGAAAGTTGGATTTGCAATTGCACTTCCGGTCCTGACCATGACACTTCTTTCGTTATGGCTGGAATCATTTCTCTAGATCTATTTCGTGTGAAGACCATAGGCATATTGTTTAATAGCATACATAAGATATGTCATGTTAAAGGCCTGGTGGTAAGTTGAAATGCTCGGTCCAGAGAAGAAAAATAGATATTGACGAATTAATTGAGATCACACGAAATCCCGAAGCAGGAGCAATAGTTGTATTCCTTGGCACAGTGAGGAAAAATTCCGAAGATAAGGAGATACAGTGGCTTTTCTATGAAGCATATGAGGAAATGGTGGTTGAGGAGCTGGACAGGATTGTGAAGGAGGCAATGGATAAATTCCACATAACAGACATAAACCTCGTTCACAGGCTTGGAAGGCTGGGAATAAAGGAAGACAGCGTTGCAATATGTGTATCGTCTCCTCACAGGGCTGAGGCATTCCGGGCGTGCCAGTTTGTAATTGACGAGGTTAAAACACGTGCTCCAATCTGGAAAATGGATATAACGGCTGATGGTGAAAAAGCATGGCATTGAAACAACGTTGAAATATTGTGAACCTTATGGTTCATTATGTCGTACTTCTCAGTCACACAAAGGTTATTAATGATTCTAAAATAGTTGTGTTATGATCACTGACGACTACGGTCGACCAGTTACAAGCATGCGGATACAGGTCAATACAACCTGCAACTTCAAGTGCTTTTTCTGTCACATGGAAGGCACGGGCGTCCACTCAGAGAAAATGACTCCAGGTGAGATAGAGAGAATTGTTGAAATCGGTCATAATATGGGGGTCAACAGTATAAAATTCACTGGTGGGGAGCCTCTCATGAGAAATGATATTGTTGATATAGTGAGGAGAACCAGGAAACATATTACTGGAGACATATCCATGACAACCAACGGTTTCATGCTTCCCGTTTATGCCGAGAAATTGAAGGAGGCTGGCCTGGATAGAATCAACATCTCATTTCACTCACTGGAAAGGGAAAGCTTCCAGTTTATTACAGGTACAGATTCCATGGATAAGGTTATTGAGGGTATAAAGGCAGCAAAGACGGCGGGCATAGATCCAATAAAACTTAATTTCGTCGTTCTAAAAGAGGTCAATGAAGACCAGATACAGAGACTTGTGAACCTGTCCGCCCTACTTGGGGTAAGAGTTCAGTTCATAGAGTATGAAACAACCAGAGAAAACATAAATTCAGAAGACTTCCAGAAATATCACGTTGATCTCAACCCAATCGAGAAAGAGGTGATCAGGAGTGCAGTGGAGGTGAAACATAACA
>JAKBSB010000235.1 GCA_021845155.1 Thermoplasmata archaeon | reverse complement strand
AATACCTGTATTGACGACTTAATCCTCCCTTCACCAGTGAAATCAAGTGGGGGTATTATGTCAATTATTGTTTTGCCACTGGCAACAGATCCAATTTCCCCGATTTTCTTACTGATGGATGAAAGTTTTTCAGCACTGTATGCGGTTTTGAGGACTGGTTTGTAGAGCCTTCTTTCCAATATGGACCTTGATATGTAGCCCGCATTCTTGTCCTTAAGCAGTTTATCCATAAGATCATGATCTGTTATTCGGAACGGGTTTCCAATGTCCACTTCCGAGATCTCCAGTGCCTTCTCCAGCATGAGCTGGGCTATTCTTGCGGTCTTGTGAAAATAAACAGAATTGTACATCAGTATGCGGCCTATCAGAAGCGATTCTGCCGCAGGCACTCCCTTTTCCTCAATATAAATGGAGGTGTCGTCAAGTGTGGAGATGTTGAATATTCTTCTATGATCAATATGTCCCATTGCAACCCCGGTGAACAAGGCATCCCGCCTGAGATAGTCCATTTCATCTATGTCAGTTGGTCCACTGATAAGTTTGGAAAGTACCGGATATTCAGCGGATTTGCCACTGATTATTGAAGCAACTTCCTGGGGAGATATGGAGAACTTCTCCAGGATTGCAGGTATTTCAGAATCTCCAAATGGTTCCTTTCCCTGGATTATCCTGCGGGATGCCTCCAGGTGGTCCATGCCTGTCAATTTCTCAAAGTAACTTTCAACACTGTGGCTCATTGCAGGGTGCCCTATATCATGGAGGAGGGCCGAAACCTGAAGAAGTGCTTTATCCTTGATACCGAACGCCTCAGAGGCTTCCGAAGCAAGGTGGTATGTACCCAGTGAATGCTCGAATCTTGTATGGTTTGCTCCCGGAAAAACAAGATAACAGAGGCCTAACTGCCTGACATAACGGAGTCTCTGGAAATAAGGGCTGTCCATCAGGTCAAGTGCAAGATTGTCAACCTTGACCGGTCCGTTTAAAGGATCCTGAATCACCTTAAATTTCTCCATCAATAAACCTCAAAAGACAATTATATTGTAAATACCGGACGCACCTGAATCGGTCCAGATGTCCTGACAGGTGCCCCCTGATTCCTCTCTACCCCGCACCCCTTCAGCATCGATGGTCCAGAATACCGTTGCCCCCTTCCGGTTCTGGCGGATTCTCCTGTCAGATTACCCGATCAGTTTCCTTTGAATCTGACCAGGTAAACCCACGATCCAAAGGGACAGAGTTTCATTGATTCCACAGGGCCTGGCAGAAGTCTGGTTGGCCTCTTCAGGCAGTCGCCCCCGCATATAGACTTCGGGTTACAGAGAGTGCCTGGCTCCCCGGTCTAGTCCGGCTGTTCCTAATGCGTTCCGCTTTATAAAAGATTTTTGACCAGATGGAAAAATCATAAAAAGAATTCTAAATGGTAAAATATGCCTTCTTTTGATGCGTCTGGCATGAAAATTACATGTTGAGGGCTTCTTTGGCCTCGTCAGTCATCATGCTGGGATTCCATGGAGGTTCCCATACCAGTTCTATGTCCGCAGCCTCAACTCCGGAGATGTTTTCTACAACCCTCTGTGCCTCTGATAGAATCCAGGGCGTGACTGGACAGGTTGGAGCGGTCATGGTCATTTTGATGTAAACTCTGTCACCATTTATCGTAATGTCGTATACCAGCCCGAGATTAACAACATCCATGCCTATTTCAGGGTCAGATACCTGTTTCATCTCTTCCAGTATTTCCTCTTTTGTTACCATAGTTAACATCAAAACATTGATTTTGAATACTTAACTGTTGTGTGTTTACAACCTGACAAAGCTTAGATTTCATGGATTATAGTGAGAATCCAATCCTTCATGGTAATAAATAGGTGCCATTCTTGGGATAATTGCATTTCTAATGGCTTCTGAGACGAGTTCCTGTCTGGTTAGCACATTCCCAGATATTTTTCCAATTATGCCGAATTTAAGATCATTGTCCACTGGCTTGTATATTTCAGTAAAGGCATCCCCTTCACTTTTTCCCCTTTTTATCAATGCAATCATCTCCTCCGGTATTTCAAATCCGCTGCTGTAACCTATGGTAAGCCTGCTTTGCCTGTCGATTATTGCGGCCACATGGACATCATAGTAAATATTGTTGAAACTGTTATAGAAGATGCCTGATTCAACTCCCAGTGAATAGTCATTATCCCTGAGTCCGGCCATCGCCCTAGATGTTGCGAACCTTTCTGTGTCCACGCCAAATGGCTGATCTGTTTCAAGTGAGTATTCTCCAAACTTTTCAACCGTGAAATTCTTCATGACTTTCCTGAATGAATCTCTGGCAGCGGCAACTTTAATGGGGTTGCCGGTCGAGATACTTATCTTCACTGGAGAAACCCGATTGCCGTTCTTCCTGATCTCCTTCCTGTTTATCCTTGTGGAACTTATTGGGAAAAGATCTTCCGCTAGCACTAATGGGACAACTTCTATGGAAAGAGGTTTAAGCCCATTTTTTTGCCTAGTTTGATTAATACCACCAATATTCCCGGCAGTTTCCTGTGAAACAACAAGTATGTCCAGGTCAGGAGAGGAAACAAGTGCACCTTCCCTGGTTTCAAGAGGTTTTATGACATAGGGCTTATTGAATGAATCCATGAATTTCTTCAGTACCTGCTCTCTATTCATGTAGGATCTTACCCTGTAAATTTTGTGTTTCCTGACGTACTCATCAGTAGTTAGACCAAGAACCACAAAATCACCTACTTCAAATGCCCTCTGGATAAGTGCCTGATGCCCTTTGTGAAGTATTGAAAATGAACCACCCAATACCGCTATCACAACCCCAGATCACTGACTGCATTAAGAATTATCTGGTTATTATGGAATAATCGTGAAAACCATTTCCTGAACAGCTTAACTCTTTCGTTTACTCATTTGGTAAATTGGAAAATATGGTGGATAAGTCATCAAAATGGCCAATCATAAACTGAACTTGCTGCAATGTATATGACAGAAATCCCCGAAGACTGTACCCCTTCAACTTCTCCATGGACCAGTACTTTTTCTCCCACTGCAGGAAGTGTTCCA
>JAKBSB010000234.1 GCA_021845155.1 Thermoplasmata archaeon | reverse complement strand
AACAGGTGAACAGGTATCTGGCCGAATATACATCCAAATCCAGGGTGTGCATTCAATTTACTGGATCCACACTATTGCCTCCGGAGATAGATGTCTCAACCGTTAACAAGAATAATGTTTTGCAGAAACGCCTTGCATAACCCAGACGTCCATATTCAATCCAGCTTCCCATTAAATATCCCGGGGATAAGGAATAAATGTTGATGGCCATTGAACGGGGAACCTGATTTCTGTCACAGGGATAGATTATTTGAGAAAAGTATTATTTTTTTATTTCAAAGTTGATATGAAAAATTATTGCTCCATCCTTGGAGCAAGCAGGAAGCTTCCTTTCATTGTTTCATCGGGTTTGTTCCTGTTCTGCCCAAACTGAAATTCAATTGTGAGCGGATAGTCATCCTTGAATCCAAGCTTTAACACATCTGATGTGGATAGCGATTTCACAAACTTCAACAGATATTCCAGTGGGTATGAACTCTTGATGGTTCCTGTGCATCTGATCTCCTTCAGCATGTCCTTGTGCAGAATCATCTCTGACTCTTCAGAATCTGATGAGGATTTTGCACGAAAATCATCTGGGCTCATTGTCAGCCTTATGGCATCCGATACGTCTTCAGCTGCTTTCAGGCCACGTTCAAGCTCACTCTTTTCAACCAAAACGTAAGACTCAGAATTTATCTGGGGAACCCTTGGAGTATTGACGGAGTTGTTATCCAGAAGAGATACGCTTTTCACGATAGTTCCAATCTCAAACCTGAGCTTCTCCTTTTCCTTTGTGACTGTTACGTTATCGTTTGATCCGGCAAGCCTGATTATAGACTTGAGCCTCTCAACATCCATGGAGAGCTCCTCCTCACCGGAGACATCGTACTCGGCAAAGCTGCTCTTTGGGACATCGATGCTTATCATTGCGACATGGGCCGGATCCACTGCCTTGACAGAGAGGCCGTTCTGGTCTATCTTGAATTTTGCTTCAGACACTACCGTATTAAGAAGATCCGCGATTTCTTTCAAATTTTTTACTGAAATAGTTAACCTTACCATTTGATCAACCCTTTAAATTAATTTTTTAGGTTATTGGTTAATGGCTTTGTCCATAATTAAAACTTTTCTCGACTTCTTTTCAGATTCATAAAATTTGAATCATGTTCTGCCATGTTTATACTTTGTTAAACAAATACGGTTGACAAACATTACAATAAAACATAAATATTGAACTAACATTTTCAAGCATGTATGATGAGGGTTTCCCTGAGGCAATCATGAAACTGAAGCAGGAAGGAAAACAGTTTGCAATAGCGACTGTTATAAAAACAGAGGGATCATCCGTTGCAAAACCCGGGTTCAAGGCGCTTGTCCACGGTGATCGGATAATCCACGGCAATCTGGGTGGTTCATGCCCAGAATCTGTCATTATAGAAGAATCAGAAAAGGTCCTTAAAACGGGCACCCCGAAAGTATTCAAGGTCCATATGGAGAAGACGACAGATTCACTGACCGCTCTGATAAAAAACAGGAGTGACGATGACATCTACGTTGAGACCTTCTGCGGAGGTTCAATAGATGTATACCTGGAGCCATATTTTCCCACAGACCGACTGGTAATCATTGGACAGGGGGGCAGGGACGAGGTTGAAAACCAGCTTGTTAAATTCGGGAAACTTACCGGATTCAAAACTCTGGTGGTTGATCCACTGCCAAACCTTGATGAGAACCCTGATGAACTGATTTCGGACCTGGGTTTCAAAATGGACAACCTTGAAGTTTTGCCTACGGATTTTGTGGTCATCCTGACAAAGGGTGACACAGATATTCCGGCGCTTGAGGCTGTGTCAAAGCACTCCCCTTCTTACATCGGTATTATGGCGAGCAGGAAGCGTTTCAAGAATGACGTGGAGATACTGAAGGAAAAAGGGATACCTGAAGCTTTCCTGAAGTCAATTCACTCTCCAATTGGGATAGATATCGGTGCGGTAACGCCTTCTGAAATAGCTTTAAGCATTATTTCAGAGGTCATAAAAAGCAAGAGAAAAGCTTTTTAAAACTTTATATTTTCAGGAATTTTTAAATACAATTTAAAACTAATTGGGTCTATGAGACCTACTGAATTCGACTATTTTGCACCGGGTACTCTGGAAGAGGCCATCGGGCTCCTGAAAAAGTATGATGATGAGGCAAAGGTGCTGGCCGGAGGACAAAGCCTGCTCCCCCTCCTGAAATCAAGAGTTACTTCCATACCATACCTGGTGGATATAGGGAACATAGATTCACTTACATATATCACAAAGAATGACAGGGCTCTTCTTGTTGGTTCCACAACAAAGGTAAGCGCCCTGGAAAATTACCGGAATTTTGGAAAGAATCTTGCAATTCTGAAGGAAGCAACAGCAAGCATAGCGGATCCTCTCATAAGAAATATGGGGACAGTTGGCGGAAACATAGCACATGGCGATCCGGGCAACGACCTCCCTGCTGTCCTTATGGCCCTTGACGGTTCAGTAACTGTAACAGGTCCAGAAGGGCAGAGACACGTAAGGGCAAGGGATCTCTATCTTGATTCATACACAACTGTAGTCAAGAGCAATGAGATCATAACAGAAGTCCAGTTCCCGGATTGGGGAACCAGAAGTTCCGGAACATATATCAAGTTCAAGAAACCGGCCGGCGATTTTTCAATCGCTGCCATTGCAATCCAGTTGAAAGTCAATAAAGACGGCCTGTGCGAGAAATTTGGATCAGCCGTTGCGTCAGTTGGCCCAACTCCAATCTACCTCAAGAGATCATCAGAGGCAATGGTTGGGTCAAAAATAACTCCAATGGCAATGGAAAAAGCGGCAGAAGAAGCAGCAGGAGAAATCAGTCCCACTGCGGACAGGGATGGGACGGTGGACCAGAAAAGGGACCTGGTCAGGAAACTTTTCATAGAAGGGACCAGAAAAAGTCTCAGGAAACTGTGAGGTGAACTATATGGCGAAGAAAGATGTTAATATAACAATAAATGGCAAAGAGTACAGTTCCAAGGTAGAGCCAAGGTTGCTCCTGGTGCATTTTATTAGGGATGTAGCAGGGCTAACGGGAAC
>JAKBSB010000233.1 GCA_021845155.1 Thermoplasmata archaeon | reverse complement strand
TGTAACACCGTAATCTATTGCAACCTCTGGCTCAAGTATCCCTATACCTTTGGTTCTTGAGATGAAAATATCATTGTTGATAAATGCCCTGTAAATGTCCTCCAGTTTGGCCGGAAACTGTTCCAGGAAAGCTTCTATCTTTGCTATTATTTTATCGTTGAAATCCTGGTACACACCCCCTATACTCATATAGTTTACCTGCTGCCTGGAACCGGAAGTTTCAACGAAAATGTCAAGTATTTTCTCCCTTTCAATGAAGCAGTAGAAGAATGGAGTGAGCATTCCAAGGTCAAGACCATAAGCTCCTGCCCAGACGAGGTGAGCTGCAATTCTGCTCAGTTCAGCCATTACAACCCTTATCCACTGGGCCCTTTCGGGAGGAGGTATGCCCAGTAGCTTTTCTGCAGCCTCCAGATAGCCCACCTCCATGTTCATGGCTCCCACATAATCCATTCTGTCAAAGTACATCATGGCATCGCAGTAATAGTCAAGTTCGCATATTTTCTCAGCGTTTCTGTGCAGGTACCCTATTATGGGCTCCACTTCCCTAACTATTTCACCGTCCAGTTTCAGCCTTAGCCTGAGAACGCCATGAGTGGAGGGATGCTGGGGACCCATGTTAAGTTCGACCCATTCATCCGGATTTCCGTTTATTTTTTGATCCTGCATCATCACCAACCATCTCCCGGATCAAACGTAGCATAGTCGTTGCCGTCTTCATCCATGTTGATGTACTGAACTTTCTTAAGATCGTAATTTTTTCTCAGGGGATGACCGACCCAGTTTTCAGGCAGGAACATTCTCTTGAGATCTGGATGGCCTTCGAAAACTATACCCATCATATCATACTGTTCTCTCTCATCCCAGTTTGCACTGCTCCATAATCCTGCCACGCTTGGAACTCTTTCATCCAGGGTTTCGGTCTTTACAATAATATATTTTTTTGATTCGAAATTATGAAGATGGTACACAACTTCGATCTTATCTTTCCTGTCAACACCGGTAATTAAGGAAAGGTGATTGAAGCCCTGCTTCTTCAGTTCGGTCATGAGTTCGATCAGGTTCTCCTTGGCCACCTTGAGTATTCTCCTCCCGTCTTTTCCCTTTGTCTCTTCAATGATTTCTACCAACATGATCACCTGTCTGTTTCATTCCTGATCTTTTTCTGAAGGGTTATTATGCCATGTGTCAGTGCTTCAGGTGTGGGTGGGCATCCTGGAACATATACATCCACCGGTACAACCCTGTCAACACCAAGAACCACTGAATATCCCTGATTGTAAGGTCCTCCCTGGATTACGCATACTCCCATCGCTATGACGTATTTTGGATATGGCATCTCATCGTATATCCTCCTGAGACGTGGAGCCATCTTCTTTGTGACGGTTCCAGATACTATCATGAGATCAGATTGCCTTGGGGAATTCCTGAATATTTCACTCCCGAATCTTGAAATGTCAAGATTTGAAGCCTGTATAGCCATCATTTCAATTGCACAGCATGCAAGACCAAAAGTCAGTGGCCAGAGTGAGTTGCTTCTCCCCCACTCCATTGCCTTGTCAAGAGTTGTTGTGATCAGCCCTACATCGCCTGTTTTCATTTCATCCACCTCATGTGGCCTTCCTTGAAGGCATAGTATACAACAAAAAGAGGCATTGCGAGAAATATGAGGGTATTTATGAAAGGGATAATCCCAAGAGCCTTGAAATCGAATGCCCACGGGAAAAGAAGTGCCATATCCACATCGAAAAGTACGAACAGAAGTATTATGACATAGTACTGAACATGTACGAATTTTCCAATCTCGCCCCTGGATACTTCCCCTGATTCATACGGTTCAAGGTATTTTGTAGATTTAACAGGAGGATTCTCGCTTTTCACCAGATTGGTAAGTATATCAAAGGGATTGAAAGAAATCTTCTTTTTCTTCTCGAATCTGTTTTCGCCTATGGAGGGAAGAAACATGAACAATCCCACCATCCCCAAAATGAGCAATATGAGGACTATGAGCAGAGGGATATATCCATCCAACATGTATTTGGTATCGTTAGACGATATTTAAGTATTGTTTTGATAACATCATAAAACCAATAAAATGCGCTTATTTCTGACCTTAGTCATGAGTTAAATTCTATCTGGAGATTCTTTTGAAGACGGAGATCGCAAGAGTTGGATCCACAAGTTTTTTTGCGGCTTTGCTAAGGTATGGAATAACGTTTTTCTCAGTTACAGCCCCTTCCATAATAGCTCTTGAAAGCAATTTTTCAATATCTTCCTCCGTCATGATCTGTTTACCGACTTCTACTTTAAGTTCATTTCCCCTCAATCCGGAAACAGTTGATATTTCAATGGCTTTCTCCAGAACAAACCTGGACCAGTTCTCTCCTGTGGACATTTCAAAAATATCCATAAGTGTCCTCTCATCTGGTTCTTTTCCAGACTTTTCCCTAATTTCCGGGATTTTCTGCAGTAGAATTCTTGCAACGGATCGTGGATCGGAATAAGATGATGCCAGATTCCTGAATCTTATGAGATTCCCGCTTTTTATAATAACACCGGCATCCTGTTCCGATATACCATATTCCTGGATCAATTTTTTCTGGAGATCCTCAACGCTCTCTGGGACATTTTTCTCACAGAAATCCATCATCTCCTCCGGGATATGCTTCACCGGAATGTCGGTCTCCGGGTACATCCGTTCCTTTCCGGGTAGTGGCCTGAGAAAGAAAGTCTCGCCATCATCTCTCGGTCCTCTTGTTTCTGAAAGGTCCAGAGAGATGAGTTTTTCGATTCTGCTGTTTATTCCTGATGAGATAACTTCTATTTTGGAACGGGGAGATGAGAGAATGAGGACAGCGTCATTCTCCTTCTTTCCAAGTTTCTCGTAAATAGTTCTTAATTTTTCCTCCTCTATACCATAGGCTGGCAATTCATCGGAATGAAATATCCCTCCAAGTCCGAATGCCTTGACCACATCGGATATCTCCTTTCCAAGGCGTAAATCACCGTTCTTAAGTGTGCCGGCGAATCCGGGTAGTATCGCGGAATATACCGCATTACCCGCCTTGAAACCTGATTTTAAAATTTTT
>JAKBSB010000232.1 GCA_021845155.1 Thermoplasmata archaeon | reverse complement strand
CTGTCTTCACATTAATTGTGCATTCCATATCCAGAATTCTGTCTATCCTATCAATCAGCAAGGGGCAACACATCCCTACATTAGTACCGCATATAAATTTTGTTAAATGACATCACGCATGAAAAATAATGCACTTAAATGCTTATTTTGCCACCCCTGTAAACACAGTATTTATCTGGCTCTAATTTTAGAATTGTCACGTTACTGCAGCATGAATATATTGGAACATTCACGGTCATGGGATATGTTATATCAAGTATAACAGTGAAACTCTTTCGTCTTCCCATGTGAATAATTTAATATGAATAGCGGTTTTAACAGTTAAATTGTTCCCAAACGAATTCCTGTGGCAGGTGGACCAGAAATACGGCAACCTCTCCAATGAGATAAGCCTGCACAGCAAAAATAAACCTGGCCTGTTTGGCAGAAAAAATAAGGAAGAGGCAGAACTATCCAGGCAGATTGCTCTTTTCAAGGAATGGTTTAAATGGTTTCTGGCAATGAATACTGTTGTACTTCCAGAAGGATACGAGGTACCAGCCAGGGAGTTCTATGTCCAGATGACAATGAAAATTGAAGCAATACCACCTTTCAGACCACTGCATCCAAAATTTATAAGTATAGCAGCACTGTTCAGTGATGATGAACTCGTTGACCTTTTTGGTAGTGTCTTTGCCGAAAAAGTGCGAATGATTATAAGAAGCAGGTAGATCATTTATAGATAAATTATTACAAAAGTATTAGATATAGTGAATTGATAACCTACCGATATCGGATTTCCGTTTTAGATACCCTACAATAAGGGAAAGCTGTAGTAAAAATGAAAAACCGATTGGTCCAGGAGATGCCAAAATGTCTGTAATAATTAAAACCAATAATCTTACAAAAGTATACAATGGGAAATTCACGGCTGTAGACAGATTGAATATCGAAATAGAAGAGGGGGAAATATATGGCCTTCTTGGCCCAAATGGTGCTGGTAAAACAACTACAATTAATATGCTTGTTACAAGGATAGGACCAACATCTGGTTCGGCAACTGTAAACGGTTTCGATATTGTTAAACAATCGCTTGATGTAAGAAAGAGTATCGGAGTTGTTCCTCAGGACCTCACCACTGATGAAGACCTCAGTGGATACGAGAATCTTAAAATGGTCTCCCAGTTCTACGACGTGCCCAAGCATGAGGCCTCAGAACAGATTGAGAAGCTTCTGAAACTCGTTAACCTTGAAGATTCCGCCACCAAACTTGTAAAGCAGTATTCAGGAGGTATGAGGAAGAGACTTGAACTCATTGCCGGGCTTGTTCATGACCCAAAGATTCTGTTCCTTGATGAACCAACATTGGGTCTGGATGTCACAACCAGAAGCCAGATGTGGAAATATGTCAGGGACATACAGGAAAGGCTTGATGTGACCATCATTCTTACCAGCCATTACCTCGAGGAGATTGACGCTTTGGCCAACCGCATTTCAATCATAGACCACGGAAAAATTCTTGTAACTGGTTCAAGCGAAGAACTAAAATCTAAGTTAAAGGGAGACATTATACAGATGACGTTCAGGACACAGGCTGAAGCTGAGAAGATGAAAGCATATCCAAATCTTGTAGCTTCCAAAGATAGCGGCCCAAATAGCGTAAGGCTAACGGTACAGGATTCTGATGTCGAGTTGCCGGGAGTTATAGCATACATTTCAAAAAATGGTCTGGCGGTAACGAGGATGACTGTCCAGAAACCCTCTCTTGACGATGTTTTCCTGGAGTATACAGGAAAAGAGATCAGGGCGGAGGAAGCAGGAGACTTTAAACAGACAATGTTCAACATGAGGAGGCTGAGAAGATGAGTGGTCTTGGTCCCCTTACATCAAGAGAATTCAAGAAATGGTACAGAAATCCCATTTCACTGGTAACTGGACTTATACAGCCATTCTTCTGGATAGCACTTTTCGGTAGTGCCTTCGCAGGACTGGCAGATTTTGGGTCAAGCAGCATACTCCAGGGTGCCCCGAACTACATCACCTTCATACTTGGTGGTGTCCTCACCATAACAGGCCTTTTCACTGCAATGTTCACAGGAGTTAACCTTATTTTTGACAGAAGGCTTGGAACTCTTGGAAGATTCCTGATTGCACCAATCAGGAGAAGCTCAATTGTATTCTCAAAGATATTCTCTGCCATAGCAAGAATACTAATACAGGTGGTGATACTTATAGGCGCAGCCCTGGTACTTCCTGATGGACTCAGGTTTGCAAATGGCTTCACACTTTTTGATGCTGGTGTGTTAATTGCTGCAGTTGTGATGATCTCCTTTGTGTTTGCATCAATATTCAACCTCATTGCCATCAGGATAACACAACCAAACTCTCTTTTCGGCATTCTTAATCTGTTAAACCTTCCACTGTTATTTACAAGTTATGCCATGTTCCCTCCTGCACTTATGGCCGGTTGGTTGAGAACAGTAGCAAAGTATAACCCGGTATCCTGGTCTGCGGAATCCATCAGATTGGTTGTTATAAACGGCAATCTTGATGCTTCCCAGATGTCTCAGCTTGGATTATGGATGCTTGGGTTGTTTATCCTTGCCGTGTTCCTGGTGTTACTTACATATTTTGTCTCTGAAAAAGGAATAAGGGAATGATGTTGTTTCTCTCATTTTTTTTTGAATTAGCCGGATTTGGGGTGGCTTCCTTGCCTGCATGCAATTCTCCTTAGATCCTGATCTATCAGCTTATTTTTCTTAATATTTGAAATCGGAAATTCCACTTTCGCAAGATTGAAGATGAAACGTAAGTTCCATGAAAATTAAAGCGAATAATCTTACAGAAACGGCGTGTTTTCCTACTTCTTCTGTTTAAGTTCCAGTTTTTTCCTCGTGGATATCTTTATGTCACTGCATGGTATGGCCTTTGGCAGTGTTACTGAAAGCGCTTTAAGGAGTTTTGATCCAATCTCTCTTGGTTCAGGTATCTGGCTGTATTTCACTGCCCCAACCTGCACTGTGATGCAGTTTATTGATGACAGTTCATGGATGCCTTCCTCCACAGTGACGTTGATATCCTTCCATTTCTCCCTGATATGTTTTTCAATGA
>JAKBSB010000231.1 GCA_021845155.1 Thermoplasmata archaeon | reverse complement strand
GAATATGCTCCATTCCATGTTCCCTGATACCCTTTCCATTATCGTTTTTATCTCCATATCTGCCATTTCCGGTTTAAGGTTTATCAGGGTCTGGTTGCCGTGGGAATAGGAATATGCGTTCCATCCTGCGTGATCTGGCATAAATCCCCTGCCGGATATATCGATCACAGCTTTGACGGAATTCTCCTGGGAATATTTTCTTTCAAGTTCCACAAGTTTCTCCTCCAGTGAATCCATGTGCGCCTCAGCGGAATCTGTAACAGAAATAAAGCATGAAAGAGGTCTGTCCCGAAGGTTTTGGGAACTGTAGAATATCCACGCACTGTTGCGGTCCCCGCCTATGCTGAGAAGGATTCTTCCTCTTCCTTCCTCCTCTTTTTTCAGGTTAAAAAATACCGCGGAAATGATTCTCTGCCTGATGAGTGCATTTGCATACTCATCCCTCCTTGACTTCATATCCTTTCGTGTCACCATGTTACAGCACCCCCAATTTTCAGCGCTTCAAGAATCCTCAGGAAACTTTCTATTCTTGAATTCCAGTGCGGGATAATGGTAATGCTGTCCCTGTCAATCAGGACTTTTCCCTCTGATTTCTCTGATTCTCCCACTGAGTAATGTATCATACTCCCGGTTTTTCCTCCTGATGCTGAAAATGCCCAGGAAACTGATTTTACTATCTCTGTTATAGTGCTGTCGCCAATTCCCTGCAATCTTTTGTATGAACATGACGGGATAAAATCAAGCTGCCTTCCACTCATATCCGTGGAAAGTTTCAGCCGGATCAGGTCATCAAATAATTTTTCCCTCCTGGTCAGTATTCCATTTGCAGTGTCGTAAATGAGGTTTATGCAATCCTCATCTGATCTTCTGAAAAAGAAGTTGAAATCTTTCCTGATCTGGATTGATGCCCCTCCCTTCCTCAGCTTCAGGAGATACGGGTAATATCCCATAGAGAGGTAATGATTGAGGTTTTTCAGTGCTGTTCCATCTTCTGATCTGGGAAAATCTTCCTGTATTCTTCCCTTTCCAACAGCAGAAAAGCCATGGAGAGCAAACCCATGATCCTCTGTTGTCTTGATGATTCCAGTAAAATCATCATATGGAACTGAGAGGAAATCCATGTCCTCCCAGTAATCTGACCTGAATCTTGAATACTGGCCATGTGTAAATGAGCTGACTATGAATCTGTAGCCGTTCTGGAAAGGAATCGACCTGGTGTCTATATACTGCATTTCCTTGAGTTTCTTGAGAAGAAGCTCATTTTTTGGCCTGACAAGGGTCAACCTCACCGGTTTGCCTCCCTTTATGCCACCAAGTGACTGCAAAAGAATTTCCCTGAATTCTCCCTTTTCCACTGATCCTTATACGTCTCAGGGATTTATTTATTTTTGGAATGCCGCAGGCCCGATGCCTGAGTAACACAAGACAGCAATAACCTCACGTCATCAATAAGCCAAGGATAAAATCCCTTGACCTGGAAAAGAGTTTTGAATAAAATCTATGGAAACCTGCAGCTAAATTATCCCTTTTTTTACCAGATTTCTTATTTCATCAATGGTGAAAGGGCCGTCTATGGCAACGGGAAGAAGCGGGTCTTCATCGAGTTCATCATCTTCTTCCGGTTCATCCCCTTCGTCTTCCTCATCGTTGTCGTCGTTGTCATCGTAAATACTTTCCAGCTCTACCTCATAGGTATCGCTATCCTTTTCCTCCGTTTCAGAAGTTTCATCCTCTTCCTCGGAGAAATCATCGAACCAGACGACGTAATAGAACCTGCCGAACCTGTAAACTTTCCTCCCTTCCTTGTCTATTTCTATCTCACTTCTGCTGCTGTGCGTGAATACGCCGTATATATAGCCCACAAGAGTTGCCTCTTCTCTTGAACCAAGTCCTCCGTAATCGCTGTCTCCTATTGTATGGAACTCGGACATCAGGTCGTAAAGGGAATTTTCATCGATCTCCAATTGCTATCATTTCTTGAATTAAAACTAAACACTTAAGCCTTTAGTCCATGGTGCAGTTCAGGTACCACAAGACTCCCTGATGAGATCAACCATGAACTCTTTTACTCATTTTTCCGGACTACAGTCACCTTAATTATTCACTGTTCGTTACTCATGTCATAATGTCCAGACTTGTCAAGATTCCGCCGTCGCTGTGCATAAGATGCAGGGGCACTAAAATGCTCTGCGGATTGACCTATTGCCCTATCGAGGTTGGAAAGATGGCCAGGACTCTTGTAACTGACTTCAAGGGTACGGAACTTGTTGGAGACAGCCCACCTGCAATATTTGTGGGAAGGTACGGGTATCCTTCAGTAAGGGTGTATCCTTCTGCACCGCCGGTCCGGGGAGACACTTCATCCTATGAAAAACCCGGTGAATGGCTTAACATGAAGATGGAAAATTTCCTCTCAATGAGGCTTTCACTCATAAGGGGAGGCATGACCATCAGGGCAGGAAATGCTTCTGATCCGGACAGGACGCTCCAGGATCTTCAGGTGATGTCCCTCAGCGAGACCCCTGCAGAGACGTATATTGAATTCCAGAAACCTATTAATGCAGGCAGCTTTGAGCTTGATGACAGCACAACTCCCATGGGACCATGGTCTCCTGTCAAGAGGATGAAAATAGATCCGGGACGGCCAAATATGGCTGCTGAAAAAGCGTATTATGACACTGATCTGAAGGCAAACGGAGCAATACTTGACATGTACAGGAAGAATGTGGATGTGCTTGCAATCTCAAAGGTCCTGAGCATGGGTGTTGTTGGCGAAAAGCCAAACAGGAAACTGGTTCCAACCAGGTGGTCCATAACTGCAGTTGACAAAAATGTTTCAGACAACCTTGTTTCCAGGGTCAAGGATCTGCCACAGATCGATGAGTTCCAGGTTTTCAGGAGATCCACTGACGGAAACCTCTTTACGGCGATACTCTGTCCAACCAACTGGAGATTCGAATGGGGAGAGGCATGGTTCCCAGGCAGCACATGGAATGCCTTCGGGGACATGGCCCAGGTCGAGATAGATTCTGAAGGGTATGGGGGGAGAACAACTTATCCTGGAATCGGGGGATGTTACTATGCAAGCAGGCTTGCAGATCGGAA
>JAKBSB010000230.1 GCA_021845155.1 Thermoplasmata archaeon | reverse complement strand
CTCCTTGAATGTTGATGTCATGGACAGTGTATCAGGACCGCTTCCGGTTCCAAAGCCCGTATAGAGTGGGGCGCCCGTCTGATTTTCAAAGGTGAAATTATAGGAATATATATTGGGAGGTGGATTTGTATAAACATAATAGAAAACCTGATTCCCGGAAGAATCTGTGAAATTCCTCATCTCATCAGATGTAACATTCTTCTGGAATGTGGTTGTGTTGATGGCCAGTGTAACGTAGGAAGGGTCCAGGTGCACTCCCCCAAGGACTGTCAGTGTGAAGTTGTAGCTGCTGTAATTCCCTGCGTACGGATACACCTGAGTCTCTACTGTCAGATCTGTATAGTGATCTGTGACAACGGGTTCTGTGCTGTATATGATAGATGTTGAAAGCCCGGCGGATATCATTGCGACAATGACAAAAATGATCAGTCCGCCCACAATCCTTGTTCTGAGCCGATATAGTTTTGTATAATGGAAAGAGAAAAATACAATAACAGGAATCAGGAACAGAAACGCTTCAAATACATGAATTGCAGCCAGAAGGGCCAGCGTAGAAAACGCAACGGCAAGGAGTGGGGCAGTTATACGATTGTACTTTATCACGGAGCTTTTAACACTTTGCAATAAAAGTGTAATTGAAGCATACTATTTATTCGTTGTTTAACACCTGCTAACTGTAAGTCTCTCTCCACTGGATGGATATGGAATGTGAATCTTTCGTGTCCTGTGGCATGAATGACAGAGAACCGATGAACGAAAAAAGTTCAAGTCCATGTAGATCGTGAAAGTTCCTTTTAGAGTGGGTTATTCTCTTGTAGAATGTGAAAAGATTTCACCTGTTCTGAATAGAATTACAGCAGCTATTTTAGATGAGAAACGGCATGCAAATTTAACTCCTCTAAACGTTTAAGGCAGTCATTCCCTGCATTTTATTATGTCTTTCCAAACCAGCGGAATGGCTTTCAAACGATGATTTCCTGAAGTTTATTTGAAAATTAAATTACCCACAGTAATCAAATTAGGAATATTATTTATGTAAGTAGGTAATATCACCCGATCTGATGCTTCCATCGATAGAAGAATTGAGGAAAATGCGGAAAAATCTGGGTATAAGCCAGAAAGAACTTGCCAGGATCAGTGGTGTGAGTCAGTCTTATATTGCAAGGCTCGAAAAAGGGAGCATAAATCCAACTTATGATAAGGTTAGAAAAATTTTTGAATATCTAAATAAAACAGGTCAGAAAGCCACTGGAATAGACATTGTAGCTGGGAGAATAATGACGAAATCAATAGTGACATGTAACCCATCAGATTCTATTATATCTGCACTGAATGCAATGAGGGAGAAGGGCTATTCACAGCTCCCTGTCGTAACTCAGGATGGAAAGGTAATAGGAGCTGTGACTGAGAGTGACATAAATGATCTTCTTATAAAAGGGGCAACAATAGAGTCATTGAAACACCTTCTTGTCCGCAGAGTTATGGGGATAACTCCCCCACAGGTAGATAAGTCAAGCCCAATTTCAATGATATATCCTCTTCTTAAATTCTCCAATGCTGTGCTTATCATGGATGGCGGAGAACTGAAAGGAATAATAACCAAGGCTGACATACTGAAGGCTGTAGAAGAGTATGCCTAATATACCACTTGAAATATTTCAATCCATTTTGTTCTTCATCCCTGCAGCTGTTACCAATCCCGGTGCGGTAATAACCGGAGGTCATTTTCCCGTTGACTTCGGAAAGAAGTTTGTTGACGGAAGGAGAATTTTCGGCGATGGCAAGACCTGGAGCGGATTCTTTGGAGGAGTTGGTACCGGTATTATTTTAGGGTTGATAATCTTCGCAATAATTACTGTTTTTAATCTTCACATTGGAAACTTTTCGTATTCATTAACTGGAACTGTGGGGGTTCTGGTGACAATGTGCGTTGGATCACTTCTTGGTGATATGGCTGGTTCTTTCATAAAGCGTAGAATAGGAATAGAGAGTGGTGGGAAGGGATCGCTGCTGGATCAGTGGCCATTTGTCCTGATGGCATTCCTGCTGCTATTTGTTTTTGAGAGGCATTTCTTTATGCTATACTATGGTGATATTGTGGGGATGGCCACAATACTCCTGATAACCCCGCCGCTTCACAGGGTGGTAAATATTTTGGGATACAGGATGAACAAGAAGGATGTGCCATGGTAGAAAGTGTCAAAATGGTTATTGCGATTCGTAAGGATCTTGACATGGGAAAGGGCAAGATCGCAGCTCAGGCGGCGCATGCTGCGGTATCCTGTGCCCTGAAATCTGAAAAAGATGATAAAAAAATATTCAGGGAATGGATCAGTCAGGGGCAGAAGAAGATAGTAATAAGACTCGAAAGCCTTGAAGCTGTCATGCGGCTCAAGACTATTCTCGATCAGGTGGGGATAACGTCCTGCCTCATAACCGATGCAGGATTCACACAGATAATGCCAGGAACAGTCACCTGTCTTGGAATAGGGCCCGTAGAAGAGAGCAAAATAGACCCAATAACAGGCATGTTCCCGCTTCTATAGTAGAGTATTTACTAACAGCGTTAACCAACATTTCCAGTGATGTCAACGTTCCACGCACTGTGGCGGATGAGTTAGACTTAATATTTGTTGTAATTATAGATGTCTGCGATCTTTTCTGCATAACCGCATAAATCCAATGGACAGAGTTCATGTAAGCCATGAACAGGGATGATTCCTCTCAAGCAGGGAGTGCTTCTATCTGTGTATTGGGCTGGATACCTGCCGTAAGACACAAGAAAAACAGTCTGTTCCTGTTATGGATCGACTGAAAACTGATCGTGGAACGAAAGGAAACGGGATAGATGCTTTAGGGTTAAAGCCATGGAGTTCAAGCATCTGAGAGTTGATAACTTCCAGTTGGATGTCGACGAGGTTAATGGAGAACATAAACTGATCAGGTCAATGCCTCAAGAGCTTTCTGAATGTCTGCGATGAGATCCTCATGGTCCTCTATGCCCGTGGAAAATCTGACCAGCCCATCTTCAATGCCCATGGATCTTCTCTTCTCCGGCAGAAGTGATGAATGACTTGTGTCCACTGGAAGAGTTATGAGACTTTCCACTCCT
>JAKBSB010000229.1 GCA_021845155.1 Thermoplasmata archaeon | reverse complement strand
ATTCCATACTGCACCGAGCCTAAGTGTGTATCTGAAATATGCAGGAACCTGACCGTTCACACCAGCCCCTTTATGAAATCTCTATTCTTTTCAGGGGAGGTGGCCTTTTCTCTCAGCATTTTTGATTCCTTCATCAATGGCAGTATATCTATATCGCCACCACCCTCTCGTGTTTCCCTTCTCCTGACCTTTATTATTACAGGAAATCTGACGAATTCCCCAACAAGTACAGCCTCTCCCGTATTCAGTGAAGGAAGGTCATTTATGATTGATTCACTAACACTCTCGCAGGATTCCTCAATTGCCTTCTGATCCATAGGATTGGTAACACGCAGAATTATTTGCGAGTTGCACTGGCTCAACACATCCTGATCTATCTTTCCAGGCCTCTGGGTGATCACAACAAGAAATGTTCCAAACTTCCTTCCTTCTGCTGCTATTTTCTTAATCAGTATGGGTAATTTCCCAACTGTCTCTCTACCAACAAAATTATGTGCCTCCTCTATGAAGAAAAAGACGGGATACCTGAAATTTCCTGATGTTTTCTGGTCGTATATCTCATCCAGAACCTTCAGGCAGAAATATGATATTATGTCCTGATCAAGACCTGAAAGATCCAGAATGGAAAGCTGGCCAGGTCTCAGGTAAGATTCGACTGGTGTTGTAACATCGGTAAATATATCCTTTACAGCCTTGAGCAGGGCTATTCTCCCAGCAATCTTTGATTTATCCTGGAGAGGCATGGATTCATAGGCTCGCATGAAATCCTCAAAATTTCCCTTTCCCTTAATATTGGAATATAGACGCCTGACGATCTCCCTCATGTTTGTCCACTGCTCATCGATCCTCATTATGTTGAACAGATCATCCTCCTCAAGGTCCTGAAATCTCAGTGAGAATCGTTCAGTTAGGGAATTGAGTTCAGTTCCATACCGGCCTGTGCTCATTGGTGTTTTGAACACCTTCGTTATATTAGCCATGGATTTGCTCGCCTTCATCAGCGAATAGTCCGCATGTGGATCTAATACGACTATTGTAGCTCCGGCTTTTGCAAGTTCTTCTATAAGAACTGCAGCCGTATTACTCTTTCCTGCTCCTGTTTGTGCCATAATTGCAACATGCCTTCTCATACCGTTTATGGATATCCCAGTCCTTACATTATCATAATCTGTAAGTGATCCAAGTTCAAGATTTCCATCCTCACTGTAACCGAAGAGGGTCTTCATCTCGCTCTCAGTTGATCGCCTTACTGGTGTTCCGGGTCTTATGAGTTCTCTGTTGCTTTTCAGAACTCTTCCATCATCAGTTATTGATCCAACTGTTCTGGCCCTTGCAACATCTACTATCTCTCTTATTTTGGTGCTGTTCAATTTCTTAACGGTCTCAAAATCTATACCCTGTCCAATGAGATCACTGAACGAAAGAAGCTTTTCAACTCTCCCTATAATGCTTCTTCCCTGCTGCACCACTGTTATATATTCCCACCTTTTGAGCACTGCTTCTGGACTGATCACGAACTGAAAATACTCGCTTTCGCTCTGTCCCGTTACGTATCCTATATCAAAATCTGATTCTTGCACGTCTTTCACCTCTTGTTTCAACATATTCTGATCCAGCCATTTTTATGAAAAGTTTCATAATAATATCCTCAGTTTCCTCCCTGTGGAATTTTACCCTCTTGTCTGCAAGTGATATCCACAGGTTGTGATTTTTCAAACCTGTATAACCCCACATAATCCATGATACTATATCCCTGTGATCCAGATCAGACCCATCTGGTATGATGAAATCAACCTTCATAGGTGTATCGTCCATGGATGGAAGAACATGCATGGTATAGAATGATATCTTTTGATCCTTTGTGATTTCTCTTTCCACAAATATGGGCTCAGTATATCCTGGATTCTGCACTATGGATTTTATTAAGAGATGATCAGTTATTGACTGTCTCCTCACATTTTCAGGTACACTAGTGTCAGATTCCATTATGGTTCTTTTGAGAATCATAGTTTCGGAACTCTTACCTATAAAGATCAGAATGACCTTTTTTTCTTTAACAGTTCTAAGGAAATCTACAAGCTTTTCCGTGTACAGAGAATAAATATCAGGTAGATCAGTATCAAATTTCTTTGTCCTCCAGTAAAGCCTGCCGGAAAGTGATCCATCCATAATGCATATTTTTGCGTCTTTCTCCAGCATTGACCTTGTTGCTACTATATGCTCGAGGTTCTCCATTATTCTCTTTATGAGCTCACTTTTCTGTTCTCTGTCCACGTGAATAAGATGAAAACTATCCTCCTCAAGCTCTTCTCCTTCTATTTGGGAAACAGCCCTTGCAACTACAAGCTTCTGTCCATTATACAGTTCTCTTGAAAATTCTGAACCATCTGTTGCACTGATTATGAGTTCAGGTTTTTTCTGCTCTGGGAGTTCATGAAATAATTTTCGAACCCTATCCTTAAAATAAATATACGCCGGATCTTCCTCGTGTAAAATAAGGCTTCTCCTTATTATCTCTCTGTTATTCTGGAGAAAGTCACTGTATTTTTCAATAAAATCCATGGTCAAACATGAATTACTGTATTATATCGTTTTTCAGTATTTCTCAGGCAATAATATCAGGATAGAAGTTTCAGGGCCACTTCCTCCATTAGCCTTGTCCCCTTTGAAAGAGCTGATTCATCAATGGTGAACTGTGGTGAGTGGTTTGCTCCAGGATTTTTCTCATTCTTATCTGTTACTCCAAGGAAATAGAATGCTCCAGGAACCTGCTGCACATAGTATGCAAAGTCCTCCCCTCCCATCTGGGGCTTTGGATGTATTATGTTTTTCTCTCCCACAACCTTCCTTGCCACACTTTCTATAACTGACACAACCTCAGAATTATTTATTACAGCAGGATATCCGCGCAGAAATTCAAACTCAAACTCCGCCCCGTATGTCTTGCATAAATTGCTAACCATTTCCCTAAGGAAATTCTCACTCTTCACCCTGTCCTCCTCAGTGAATGTCCGGACTGTTCCTCTCAGTTCTGTATGGGGTGCAATAACGTTATACCTGAATCCTGAATCCATTCTACCAAATGTAATTACAGATGCTTCCGTTGGGTCAAGTACTC
>JAKBSB010000228.1 GCA_021845155.1 Thermoplasmata archaeon | reverse complement strand
CTTCCTTGGTATAGTGATGTGGGTTGCGTTTCTTACATACGCAATAAACAGGTCCGTGTTAAAATATGGAAAAAAACTGGCGGATGGTATAAAACTTTTCAGTTTCGTAATTCTCGTTTCATTTGGAGTTTTTTTCATATACTACGGGATAAATCTGTTTCTGAAATAAAGGGTAAAAAAATTGGAAAGATCATCTGATGATCTTATCTGCAAAAGTTTTCATGGGATCAACAATACTATATCCGTCACTGGTTGAAACTGCCTGCATTGCTGGGGGATTCTCAAGATATGACGGAACAATGTTGTTGATTCTCTTTGTAAACGGAGCAAGCGTCTGGTCATCATAGAATATGCCTGTGGGTATTTTGTCTCCCCATTCCAGAGCCCTGTTGTAAGCATTATGGAATTTCTCTGCAAGACTGCCTTTATTTGCCTGATTTACAACCGGGTCCCACGTTTTGTCATCCTCAAGTTTGTAAACCCTCTGTTTGTACCATTCCATACTATTTATGTTGTTGTAGGTTGGGCAGGGCTGCAGGATATCTATAACAGATGAACCTTCATGCATGATTGCTCTCTTGATAAGTTCTTTAAGCTGTTTCATATCAAAGGAGAACCCTCTTGCCACGAAGCTGTACCCCGAGGTGAGTGCAAGAGCAATGGGGTTGACTCTTCCAAACATGTTATCTCTGCTGAGACCCTTTGTCTTCTCCCCAAGTTCCATTGTTGGTGAAGCCTGTCCCTTGGTAAGTCCATAAACCGCATTGTCAAACAGCATTATTGCAAGTCCACTGTTTCTCCTTCCTTCCGCCACAAAGTGGCCTGCACCTATACTGAGCAGATCTCCGTCTCCCCCAGTCACAACAACCTTCAGGTTAGGGTTGGAAAGCTTTACTCCAGTTGCATATGGTATGGATCTGCCGTGCAGTGTATGAACGCCAGCAATGTTGAGATAATGTGGTGTTTTACCTGAGCATCCTATACCGGATACAGCCACCACATCGTGTGGTCCCAGATTCAGTTCCGACATGGCCTGTGTTATGGAAGTCAGTATACCAAAATCACCACATCCAGGACACCAGTCAATTGTCAGGTCAGTCTTGAAATTATGCGCCATCTACAAGCACCTCGTTAACGGTTTTCTTTCCGGAAGACACTTCTTCCAGTATTTTCTTTGTTCCTTTCAAAATCTCATCCTCTGTCATGTGTCTGCCATTATATTTTAGAATGGCTCTCTCTATGCTCAGGCCGGTATTCTGTTTGATTACCTTGGCAGCCTGGGCTGTCATGTTGCTTTCAACGTCAATAACAATTTTAGCCTTCTTCAGAACTTTTTCCACAAACTCTGATGGGAAGGGCTCAAACATCTTTATGTAGAGCAGGTTAGCGGAAACGTCATCTTTCTTGAGATCCTCAATGACATCGAGAAGAGGTCCTTTCTGGCTTCCCCATGTGACAAATGTGACTTCAGCATCAGGGTTGCCAATTAGCTGAACACGTTCCTCCATTGGAATCTCCGCAACAGCTGTGTCAAGTTTTCTGAATCTCTTCCTCATCATCTGGTCTCTTATCTCAGAATCCTCTGTTACGTGGCCAAGTTCATCGTGCTCATCGCCTGTCATCCAGAATATATTTTTTCCGAAGAAGCCCATCTCGGAAATACCGTTCTCTGTGTCAAGGCTATACCTCTTGAAATCCTCCTTCTTCATAGTCTGAAGGCTCTGTATTACCTTCACCTTCCTGCTGTCTATCTCGGGAAGAAGATCTGTTGTGTTGGCCAGGTTCTTATCGATCATGTGTATGACCGGTAGCTGGTACCTGTGCGCATAGTTCAATGATCTCATTGCATCATATATACACTCCTCAACGTCACCTGATGAGATTACAATCCTTGGAAACTCACCATGACCGGTGTTAAGGGCAAACAACAGATCAGACTGTCCATTTCTCGTGGGAAGTCCAGTGCTTGGTCCGCCTCTCTGGTACAGAGTAACAACTATGGGCAGTTCGTCCATACCGGCAAATCCTATTGCTTCAGCCATTAGTGAGAAACCTGGTCCACTGGTGGCTGTGGCTGTTCTGGTTCCAGTCAGCGCTGCACCTTCTGCCATTGTGATTGCAGACAGTTCATCTTCACACTGCACAACTACAACTCCAGAATCCTTGAGTTTTTTCTCCTCTGAGGAGATCCACTTAATTGTTTCATGTTCTTCCAGAATTGAGCTCTCGTCACTTGCAGGAGTAATGGGATAATATGTCTGGAATCTCAGTCCACCCATGAGTTTTCCAATGGCTGCCCCATCATTTCCAGTGAGCAGCATTCTATCCTTTGTATTTATGACTTCAAGCTTTGTACCGCTCATGGAATTTCCTTCTGCGTATTTGTAAGCAGCCTCAACGACGGCTATGTTTTCCCTGACAACCTTTTCCTTGTTAGCGAAAACTGCTCTTATTCCCTCTTCCGCAAATTTCTGGTCCAGTCCTGCAATTGAAAGGGTAATAACTGCTCCAAGAGTGTTGAAATATCTGGTGGCTGGTCCTTCCTTCACAACTGAGGTGACGATGCTCTCAAATGGAACTTTCAGTGGTTTTGCCCCTCTTTTTTCCATGTAAGCAAGAACACCCTTCACATTATTTGGAAGATTCTCAGCATTCAGTTTTTCCCTTATTCTTCTTGAGGTGTCCCTCATTATCATTCTGGCCTGTGAAAGCTCAGAATTCTCAAAACTGGCATCGTAGATAATTCTGGAACCCTTAGAAACATCGTCAAGGTGCTCGAAAAGTGTGTCTGCATCAAGTGCAACAAGAATATCAACCGGATATTTCAGAGATCTTGGTCTCTCTTTCTTTATTCTTAGATGTGTGTAACTGTGTCTTCCCTTAATGTTAGAGTGGTATTCCCTGACACCGAAAACATTGTACCCGGAAGCTGCAAATGAGCGACTTATCATATTGGAAGATGTATCGATACCGCCTCCCTGCGGTCCTCCTATTATGAGGTTAAGGTCAATTTCTGACATCCCTACCAGATTGTTACGTAATTCAAATATTTTTTTAATTGAAGTGTTAAATTTTAATTCTCCTGGAATTCCCCAAAGATAAAATAAAATCCTTATGAATCCTTATAAAA
>JAKBSB010000227.1 GCA_021845155.1 Thermoplasmata archaeon | reverse complement strand
GAAGGCAACCAGTATTATTACGGCAAATACAACCGATAGTTTACCCGAGATCATTTTATCCCACAGTGATTGCGGACGGATATAAAATAGTTATTAATTACTAAGTAATTAACTATTTATACAGAACTGCCATCTGGATGCTGATAAAATGGTAAAATACAAATGGATTGCGCTCTCCAACACAACGCTTGGAGTGTTAATGGCATCTATTAATGGAACTATAATCCTGATATCACTTCCTGCAATATTCAATGGGCTGAAGGTAGATCCCTTCAATCCGGGTTCCTTTGAATACCTTCTCTGGATCTTGATGGGGTACATGATTGTAACTGCTGTCATGCTTGTTTCAATAGGAAGGCTCTCTGATATTTTTGGGAGGGTCAGGCTTTTCAATCTTGGATTCGTCATATTTACGGCTGGCTCAGTGCTTTTGTATCTTACTCCAAATAAGGGTGACCTCGGGGCTCTTGAACTGATTCTGTTCAGGATGGTCCAGGCAGTTGGAGGTTCTTTCCTCTTTGCCAACTCTGCTGCAATACTAACAGACAGTTTTCCACCCATGGAGAGGGGTAAGGCCATGGGGATAAATTCAATAGCAGCCCTTGCCGGATCTCTTCTGGGGCTCATACTTGGAGGCATACTGGCTGCAATTGACTGGCGTTATGTTTTCCTTGTCAGCGTGCCTGTTGGTGCATTCGGAACCGCATGGTCACTTCTCAAGTTGAAAGATCATTCCGTCAGGCACAGTGACCAGAAGATCGATATTGTTGGTAATGTGGCCTTTGCAGGCGGGTTAACACTCATACTGCTTGGTGTTACATACGGACTTATGCCATATGGAACCTCCTCAATGGGATGGGGAAATCCATGGGTCATAGGTGCAATGTTAAGTGGAGTTTTCATACTCATACTCTTCGTGTTCATAGAGAGGGTTGTGGAACAGCCCATGTTCAACCTGAGCCTTTTCAGGAACAGGGCTTTTGCCACGGGAAGTTTTGCAGGAATGCTCCAGTCCATGGGGATGGGAGGAGTCATGTTCATGATCATAATTCTGCTACAGGGAATATGGCTTCCTCTTCATGGATATTCATACAGCAGTGTGCCCTTCTGGGCCGGGATCTACACAATACCCATGATGGCAGGATTTGTGCTTATGGGACCAATAAGCGGAACACTTTCAGATAAAATGGGTGCCAGATTCCTTGGGTCACTTGGAATGTCCATAAGTGCAGTTGCATTCCTCCTGTTATCCACCCTTTCATATGACTTCAGCTACCTGCCCTTTGCACTCATGCTCTTCATGATGGGTTTTGGAATGGGAATGTTTGTAGCACCGAACATAACTGCGGTCATGAATTCTGTTGCACCACAGCAGAGGGGAGTGGCATCAGGAATGAGGATGACCCTGCAGAATACAGGGCAGACAGCGAGCATGGGCATATTCTTCAGCATTGTTCTCATATTTCTCACCAGACTCCTTCCAGGTTCATTCACAACTGCTCTTGCCACTGCAGGTGCGCCGCAACTCATACCTGTGTTCACAAATATTCCCCCAACATCGGCTCTTTTCTCAGCTTTCCTGGGATACAATCCTGTAACAACAATACTGTCCAGCCTTCCATCCAGTTTTTCATCCCTCATAAGCGGAAGTGCGATGGCCACGATATCGGGAGTGCACTGGTTTCCACATGCACTTGCACCGGCCTTCATGGGGTCTCTTAGAATGTCTTTCTATGCGGGTGCTGGAATATTCTTCACCGCAGCTCTTCTTTCAGCGCTGAGAGGAAAAAGGTACATTCATGATGAGACTGCTGAATCCAGGCAGCTTATGGAAAGAGAGATGGGATCGGTTCCGGTAACATCTGCATCATCAGATTCCACAGGTTCAGGCATGACTGAGCTTTCATCACATGAATTTGTTGCCGAAGATCGTATTATTAATAAACGGGAAACTGATCTAAACAGCATGGGATCTGTGAAAGACATAAAAAATGCTTATGATGGTGGTGAGAAAGATAGAGAACGATCCTGAAACAGGGTCCATGGAGATATGGCACTTTCTCTCCAGGGTTTTTCACATCGGAAAGAAAAGGCTGGAACAGGAACTTGAAAAACTGGGCGTGAAACCTACAGAGATAAGAGTTCTCTATTCCATTTCCCTGGAGAAAGAGACAACCATGAACAGCCTTGCATCCCAGAATGATGTTACAGGCCCATGGATAACCGGTCTTGTTGATGATCTTGAGGCGAAGGGGTATGTCACCAAAACCAGGAGCACTACTGACAGGAGGGTCGTGAAGGTTTCAATTACGGAAAGTGGTTCTGAACTGCTTAAAAAGGGAATGGTTGTCTATAACAATCTTGTTAACCTTGCTCTGAAGGGGCTAAGTGAATCGGAACTGGATGAGTTCAGGAAAATTCTCTCCTCAATAGAAAAATCTCTCGGTGAAAACTGATTTTATCCTCCAATCGCATCCATTTTTTCTTTTATGCAGGATATTGTCTTTTCTATATTTGACCCCGACACTTTTTCAATCTTGTCCCTGCCCATGGTTCTTATGAGGAGACCAAAATCAAAGCTCCCGTTCCACGATATTTCTGAACCATCTTCTTTTTCGGACACATGAAGCTTCAGGCTGAAATTGAGCTTCGATCCTGCCACTCGTCCCTGACCTGTGAGTTCTATGTCTGGTCCATCAAGAGAGTATTGAATCTTCAGTTTTCCGGAAATTGTTGAAAGATAACTTACCTCTGCCTCCGATACATCGAATCTCACCCGACATGAGTAGAGGTCTCCTTCTTTTTCTATTGATTCCAGCCCCCATATGCATTTTGAGAGGTTCATTGGATCGCTGAAAATGGATAAGCACTGGTCAGCAGATATCTTCACCTGAAAAGTTCCATTGAATGTTGTATTTTCCATTATAGATTATATGAACGGGAAATAAATCAGTTTTGTATTGTTCTGCAGTATTTAGCATTCTACCCGGTGGATAATTTTGATCTGTAGCCTGGATTGAACAGATCCTCGCATAAGGACTCTTGATCCCTGAGCTATGGTATTCACGGCTTCCCCGAATAATTTCTTTGAGATCCGAATCATATAATTGGGGGATGTATAGGAGGTAATGAGG
>JAKBSB010000226.1 GCA_021845155.1 Thermoplasmata archaeon | reverse complement strand
ATAAATTCCTTCCTGAGTTCTTTTTCACCACTCATTTCATCTATCTTTAATTCATTCCTGTTCCTTTTTACCGTTGCGAATGCCTTTACTGATAAATTATCTATAAGAAGAAAGTTTCTTGTTCCACCGGTCTGATTCTTAATCTGGTTCCTGAATATGTAGCTGAACAGGTCTCTTGGTCCTATTATGAAAGGCTTTGTAGACTTTTTCTTCATGTCAAGAAATCTTTCATTAACAAGAACTGCCCTCTTATTGTCAAGGATAATACAGTTTTTTAACCCATCTCTCTTTCTTACATTTTCTATGGTTACGGAGTAGAGCTGTTCATCCCTGTTTCCAGTGATTTCTGAAAATAGCTGGAAATCTATAAAGCCATAGGATTCCAGTATTTTTGTTTCCAGAATGGTGGCAGATTCCTTAAGTTCAAACTTTTCAACGACATACCTGAATTTTGAATCAGAATCCTTGCATATTATGGATCTGTTCCAGAGATCCTTGATGGATGCCACAGCCCTGTCATGAGACCCCTGAACATTAATTAGAACTTCCTCCTCAGTCTTCGGGTAATCCATTATTATCTTTAATATATCCATCTCTAACCTGTCTATCTTTCTTCCCCTCAGTGTCCTGTAAAGTGAAATGGTTTCCATTGTCGCCTTTGAATTGAGATTCATTGGACCGTTGAAATTGAATAGTATGTCAGAATAGAAATAGCTGTCAACATCGGTTGATCTGATACCATTAGCATATGCTTCCGTTGCATCCCTTATACCAAGCCTGGCCTCCATTATGGAATCCATGACAGTTCTTCTTGTCATCCTTGATTGAGAATAGCAGTAGAGAGACCTCTGGAAAAGTTCATCACTGTATAAAAGTTCTGTTTCAGAACCACTTCTTATGGCGACATCCTTTATCTTCCTGAAACCATTCTGTTCAAGCATACCCCATAGGTTTTCCCTTACACCTGTGAAAATAATAGAAAGTCCATTTCCACCAAATCTTTCATTAAGGTAATCAAAGAAGCTCTGAAGAAGATCCTCTTTTTCAACTATTAGATCATCTATCCATATGCCCTCCTGTGTCTGTTCAAGTGATAGGATGCATACCAGATTGTTCTTCGCAAAAAACATGGTATTGAGGTTGCTTGCCTCTGTAACAAGCCTTCCTGTTATAATGGAAACGGGGTCTCCCATGGGAAGCATGATGCTCTCCTCAACAGGTTCTGGTAACTTCCCGTAATATGTTCCACGCAAGCCTGAGTGCATTTCAATTCCATCCATGTCTCCAGCCTTGATATAAAACCAGAATGAATTCATTATTTCATTCTGTGTCAGGGGACCAAAACGATCCAGGAGAATTTTCATGGCGCTTTTTCTATCAAGGTCATTTTCCATGTTTATTCTTGAATATGTATCGTCTTGCTCCGAAACGAGAACTCTATGTTCCAGCGATCTTAGAAGCTGTCTTGCTTCCTTTGGATCTATATTAATTTCTCTGGATACTGCATCAAGTGTAACAGCCCCAAACTTCAGAAAATCATATATTCTCTGTTCCTTTTCATCCAATGGTGATTCTCTCAATTTCTGCAGTGCCATGGCCAGCTTCCTTTCCATGACAGCAGGTCTGTGCTTGAAGAATCTTCCCCGAATCACAGGAATATTGATCTCATTATGATTTTGTTCATCAGAAATAAGTCTGGCCCTTACAGATTCCTCCTTCACATAAAATCCAAGATTTTCAAGATACTCATCAGTGTTTTTGAACTTCCTCATATAACGGCTCATTCTAAGGGCTGTAGGTTCCTGGGATGCTGTGCTAAGGATTCTTTCAAGATCTCCCTTAACAATGTATTGCTTTGCAAATACTGGAGTCACATACTCTTCTGTAATTTTTCCTCTTGACTCCAGTAATTCCAGTGTTTTTACTATCCTGTCCTTTTCAATAGGGAAACGGACTGAAATCTCATCAAGGGTCATAGGACCCATGGAATTAAGCAGATCAAAGAAAAGTTCCTCCACTGTATAATTTCCATCTGGGTAGGTTTCAATTTTCTCATAGGAAAATGCATCGCGCTTGAATTTTCTCCTCACAAGAAACAGTGATTCAAGTGCAAGTAGAGCGTTCTTTACCTGCGACTCTTCATAACCAGTATTCTGTTGAATCTCCTTAGGTGTGCTTCCATTGCACTGTTCCAGTACGTTCCTTTCTTCCTCATTAAGTGGACGATTCCTTGCGAATAGTTCCCTGAAGAGACCGTAACGTTCCTTAGAGACCCAGTAAAGTCCCCTGAGGCTGATGCTCCATAATTTATCCTCTTTCACAAGTTCTCTGCCTATGGAAAGTACATCCATAGAAGCATATGGAAAGGGAGAGTTGAATCTAGATTTGGTGATATCTACCATAGGAAAGTGTCTGCATAACTCCATGTAACTTTCTGCATCGTTTACAGGTGGAACCTTGCTTCTATAAAAATTATCAACTATTCTTGGATCTTTTATTTTAAAATCCATATACTCAGTTCCGTAAACCCGATCGACAATCCTGCTCTGCAGTTCTTTCATTAGTTTTGCCCTTTCCTCCATCAGCACAACATCAGATACGCCTGCCAGAATTAGGGAAAGGGAGAACGGGCTTGCCTCCTCTGAATAATCCTTTACAGTGTACCGACCTTTTCCTATAACTTCTTCGACATATTTCAGGGCAGATGGCACATCCATCATATCATTCATGATCTCTCTATATGTTTCAGTTACCACTGGAAAGTTTGGTATATTTTCTATTGCTCTCAGTACCTTATCACTCCTTAACTGCTGGATCACCACAGAAACCTCATGACCCTTGTATCGCCTGAGTACCATTAATGACCGCGTGGCGCATTGCCTGAATCTCTCCTTAAAGACAGTTGTATTCATTATTGATCTCTTAACGTAATCCACAAAATTGTCTTCATCTATGAGATTTATAACATTCTTTATGGGAATTGAGGATTCAACTGTTAACATAAATCCATCATCCGTAACAGTAACCCTTGTATTGGTTTCATAAGTATTGGAAATAGCCTGGGCATAGGCTCTCGATATGGCATCATTGACCCTTCTCCCAAGAGGAATCAGGAAAAGTATACTGTATAAACCATTTTCAGTATATCCTTCAACATATAG
>JAKBSB010000225.1 GCA_021845155.1 Thermoplasmata archaeon | reverse complement strand
TGGGAAGCCCAGGCAATCATGTCCTCAAAGTCCCAGTGTATTGATTTCAGGTTTCCACTTGAATAGTGGTTGCCGTTAACACTTGCAGAGAGATCCACATCGATCTTACCCTCCTGGTTTGTCATATCTACAAGTTCGTCCATTGACACAATGAAGGGGCCGAATGAAGTAGCGAAATCTTTTGATTTGGCAGGACCGAGACCGATCTTCATCTCCTTACGCTGCACATCCCTGGCACTCCAGTCATTCATCAGCACCAGTCCAAAAATATACTCTCTCGCCTCTCCCCTGGAGATATTTCTCCCCTCCTTACCAATGACGGCCCCAACTTCAAGCTCATAATCCACTTCTGAAGAGTATGAGGGGTACGGTATGGGATCGTTGGAACCGAAGAGATTTGAAGTGCCAGAATAATAAAAGGCAGGAAACTCATACCACTCTGGAACCATTTCGAGGCCACGACTTTCCCTGGATCTCCTGACATGTTCTTCAAAGGCGTAGAAATCACGTATCTGGTTGACCTTCGGAACCGGAATGAGCATTGTCCTTGGAACAACTTCAACCATTTCCTCAGAAGGAGTCTCCTCGATAAATTTCTGTATTTTTTCCCTGTTTTTTGTTATTACGGAAAAAAGTGATCTTTCTATATTTTCAATGGAATCGTTCAATACTGTTGAGAGGTCGATCCATCTGCCCTTCCCATAAACAGCCACACTCCTCCCTTCATCACTTCTTATTCGGGCTATTTTCATGGTGCCTGATCTCCCGAAATTCTATATGCTGCACATTGAAACACACCTTTTTTGTCTAACATATAATCAAAACTGATCCATGGTAACATCTTGTCATCTGCTCTGCAATCATATAAGTGCTGAAATGACTATAAATTTTTGTTGTTTTTTTGAGTTTTTAATCGCTTATGCTTTTTGCGATTCAGAGATTGCCCCTCCTGGCCTGCTCTCTCTCAATAGATTCGAACAGTGCCTTGAATGTTCCCTTGCCAAAGGATCTGGCACCCTTTCTCTGTATGATTTCATAAAAGAAGGTTGGCCTGTCTCCCATTGGTTTGGTGAATATCTGAAGCAGGTATCCGTACTCATCCCTGTCCACGAGAATGTAAAGTTCCTTCAGCTTCTCAATGTCCTCGTCTATGTCTCCCACATGTTCGGCAAGCGTATCGTAGTACTTGGCAGGAGTATAGAGAAATTCAACACCCCTCTGCTTCAGATCAGTGACCGTTTTTATGATGTTATCAGTCTCCAGCGCAATATGCTGAACTCCAGGTGAGTTGTAATAGTCCAGATATTCCTGTATCTGTGATTTCTTAAGACCAAGGGCCGGCTCGTTTATTGGAAAGACAATACTTCTGTCGTTGTATTGAACCACCTTGGATCTGAGAGACGAGTACTCTGTACTTATATCCTTGTCATCAAAGGTCACAAGCTGCTCAAATCCCATTCCCCTGATGTAATAATCAACCCATGAATCCATCTTCCTGTCTTCAACATTACCCACAATGTGATCAATTCGCTTCAGTCCGGAGGATTTCTCCCTGATATTTGAAGGCTCAAAGCCTGGAGGAACCTTGTCATCATACTCCGAAAGATCTACAAGCGAATGTATTGTGTCTCCGTATGCCGGTATAACAGACTTCTTCATCCTGCCAAAGTCTCCCTTTATGGTCTCAACTTTTCCCGGCTTAACAACACCTCTTTTCTTTACATACTCACTGGTTTCATCAATGTTTGGAACCTTGAGGGATATGTCTCTCACCCCATCCCCATGAAGCTTTACATGTTCCGCAATTGGTGAATCGTGATTGAGGAATGAAGTAAAAACCAGGTTTATATTTCCCTGCTCCATTAAATATGATACCCTGTCCCTTACACCCGTTTCAGGCCCGGAATATGCCTTCAGGTTAAACCCCATTGCCTTCTGGTGGAAAAATGCCCACTGCCTGGCTGACCCAACATAATATTCAACTGCATTAACAGTGTCAAAATATGGTTGTTCTGACATAGCGTAATATTAACAACAGAGCTAATATACTTTGTGAGAAACTAATTGTCATGATGCCTTCGCAGATCCATAACAGGTGTTGCAAATTCGATTCGAATGTGGTCCTTTCAGACCATAACACACATTAACAGTTATTTCTGATGGCAATTTTATTTTTTTTTATGAAAACGATGCTCAATTCTTCCACTTCAACGCAATTTACCCTGGGAAGTTCATGGAAGACAGAGAAAGTAATTTTCATTCTCCACTTATAACCCGGTTTTCCTGTAACTGGACAATATTTTTTAGATAGATTGGGATGGGCTGACGATAATTTTGGCTGATAGAATATATACCATGGTGCTGGCGTACAAGGGGACTGAAAAACTCTGGAATTCATCTCCTGAACAGATTGAGACACTGGAAAACGTCATAGAGGGAAAACTTGAGATTCTCAGGAAAGAGTTCATAAGCATAAGATCTTACAGGTCCCTTCGTCATGATAGTGACCTTCTTTTCTGGGTGTCATCGCATAAACCAGAAAAATTTTATGAATTTAAGGCGGGCATGAACCTTCTTTTCAGGGGTATGGCTGAGACGTCTTTCAGTATGATCTCCATATACGAACATTCACCTTATCTAAAGGGGAAAACCACGCTGGAAGATACGCTCCACAAGAAGCCTTCTCCCTATTTCGTTGCATACCCAATGAGCAAGACCGTTGACTGGTACCTTCTGGATTATGAGGAAAGAAAAAGGATACTCTCCGAGCACATAGGAATGGCTGTTTCACACCCGGAAAACAGAGATATAAGATCCTATACTACGTACAGCTACGGCCTCGGTGACCAGGAATTTGTTGTGCTCTATGAGGTTGATGATCTCTCTGCATGGTCCCACGTGACGGAAAAACTTAGAGAAGCCACAGCAAGGAAATGGATAATCAGAGAATGGCCAATACTTGTGGGAACACTCAATGAACCTTTCAGAATAATGCCATGAACAGATTATGCCATACGCCAGAATTACAGATGGAAGGATGATCAAGAAGACTCCGATCTTTCAAAGAATAGAGTGTTTCAGGCCAGATACAATAACAGATTTCATAAACAGTGGAAACATGGTGTTTGTGGATACTCCTCCATTATCATGGTTCCGGAATTATCGCAAT
>JAKBSB010000224.1 GCA_021845155.1 Thermoplasmata archaeon | reverse complement strand
CTGAAGGAGAGGAAAAAGATAGGTAAGGCATTCATGAAGGTGACCGGATGTTCATCAGTATACGGGATGGAAGGAGGAGTAAAGAACATGGACAGGGCTCCAGCAATTTCTCTGATCGCAGGAAAAGGAGGCGAAGTCCGGCACCTGGAAAACGGTGTGGTATATATTTTCGACCCTGAGAAAATCATGTTCTCTCCAGGAAATGTAAACGAGAGGCATCACTTCCTCAGTCTGATCAGGGGGAAAGAGACAGTGCTGGATATGTTTGCCGGCATCGGCTACTTCTCACTGCAGATTGCCATGCACACCGGGGCTGCAATGGTCCACTGCGTGGACATAAACTCACTGTCCCTGGAATTTTTGAGAAAAAGTGCCATATCAAACGGTCTTTCACAGAGGATAGAAACTCATGCGGGAGACTGCAGGAAAACCATCCCAGATATAAGGGCAGATATAATTTACATGGGGAATTTTTCATCCCTGGAATACATTGCACATGGCGTAATGAGGCTGAAGGAAAACGGCGGCATAATTGTGCATTTTCTTGTTTCAACCGAAGAAATTGAAACATGCGGCGATAAAATTATAAGCAGAGTTCGGAGGTTGGGGGTTAAATGTTCAGTGGAGGATCTTCACAGGGTAAAATCATATGCACCAAACCTCTGGCACATGTCAGCCTACATATCCATTATAAAGAACTGAAGCACTTAATTCATTCCGGATGCTGAATACTTTGGGAAATTATAAATAACATATTATTATGATACACTGTGGTTGTAAGAAAAAAATTTGTTAGAAACTTCAGAAAGAAAAATCAACAGGACCCGGTAAAACAGAAACGAAGCAAGAAGCTTGATATGAGAAAGACAGATGAATTCAATTTCCTTCTCGGGAAGATAGTGGATCCACTCCCTGAAAGCGTCAAGGGAGCCATTAAGGGAAGCGTTTACTCAATTGCGTCAAAGCAGGGGACAAAGGAGGTCAAGGATTATATTTCAAAGAAGCACAGTGAGGGCCTCATAGATAACGATACCGAAAAAAAATTGATGGATCTTGTAGCAGACTACACTAAATACAGATGATTTTTTAGACTAATTATGAAGGAACTCCGGGAAAGGGTTGAAAAATACATAAAAATTGAAGAGGAAGCCCTTAAGAAGATAAAGATTGTCGCACCCAGGGACTCATACTCTGAAGTTATGGGCAGGGATGCAATGGAAATGATCACCAGCTATTTCAGCGATGCCAAATACTTTTACAGCAGGGGTGATTTCATCAATGCATTTGCTGCAATAAATTATTCTTATGGCTGGATCGATTCAATGATCAGGCTTGGAATTTTTGATGGTGATTCCGACCACCGGTTGTTCACCCTATTCAGGTGATACTCAATTTCCCTGAATTTCAATGATCAGCAGTGAAATCGCAACCTTTAAGACTGTGGCTTTAATATTCCGGCTACACTTCAGTTGATGAAGAAAGATTGATTATTGACCAGTGCATTACGCACCTGACGCAATTTCAGTCGTGTAATATTAAATTAAAAGGATGATCAAATGGCTAAACCGAAAACAAAGGAACCTGAGGCACCGAAAACAGAAGGGAAGAAGGAATCCAAAAAGAGTGTAAAGAGGGAGGACTTCCAGTATATAGTTCGTATCGCCAGCCGTGATATAAACGGCGAAAGGCAGCTTGTGCTTGCCCTGGCTGATCTTAAAGGAATAGGCGTAAGGCTTTCAACGGCAATCCTCAATAAGCTGGAACTTCCTAAGACAAAGAAAATAGGGGAATTGAAGGAAGACGATATAGAAAAAATAAGGCAGTTTATAGAATCAAAGGAATATGCTGGATTTCCGGCATGGACATTGAATCACAGGAACGAGACAGTTTCAGGGAAGAATTACAATCTCGTGTCAAACGATCTGGAAATCATGATCCAGGATGATATAAATCTTATGAAGAAGATAAAATCATACAAGGGATTGAGACACGACAAAGGCAAAACAGTCAGGGGCCAGCGCACAAGATCAAATGGAAGAAAAGGTCTGAGCGTTGGTGTCATCAGAAAGAAAGAGGGGACGTAAGGGGGTAATTGATTGGGAGATCCAAAATTTCCGAAAAAGAAATACGCAACACCAAGGCATCCTTGGGAAAAAGAAAGGATAGATTCAGAGAAGGAGATAGTTGTAAAATACGGTCTCAAGAACAAGAGGGAGCTGTGGAAGAGCCAGGCCATGCTTGATTCATTCAGGAGTCAGGCTAGAAAGCTTCAGGCTAAACTAAGGACCGAGGACCAGTTTTCCCAGAAACAGTTTCAGGAACTTATTAAAAGATTGAGCAGGTACAGCATTCTCGGCCAGAACGCATCACTTGATGATATACTTTCATTATCCATAGATGATATTCTTCAAAGAAGGCTCCAGACGATTGTTTTCAGGAAAAATCTCGCCAGGACGCCAAAACAGGCAAGGCAGCTTATAACACATGGCCATGTGGAGTTTGACGGGCGAAGGGTAAACGTTCCCGGAATAATGGTTGAGGGATCAAAGGAAGAGAGCATAAGATACAGCGAAAGATCTGCATTGAACGACGATCTCCACCCCATAAGGCAGGTAATTCTGAACGGTTCACAGCCCCAGCCTCAGGAGAGTGCTGAGGAAGAACCCGAAGCGGCAAAGGGAGAGAACAAGCAATGAATAAAACAGGAATAGCTCATATATTCGCATCGCAGAACAATACAATAATACTTGTAACAGACACAACAGGTGCTGAGACCTTCGCAAAAGCAACAGGCGGCATGGTGGTGAAGAATGACAGGGACGAATCCAGTCCATATGCTGCAATGAAGGCAGCAGACCTGATTGCTGAAAAACTCAGGGAGAAGGAAATTTCCGAACTCATAATCAAGGTAAGAGCCCCTGGAGGGAACAAGTCAAAGATACCCGGACCAGGTGCACAGTCAGCAATAAGGGCACTTTCAAGGGCAGGCTTCAAGATTGTCAGGATCGAGGAAGTAACTCCCATAGCCCACGATGGAACCAAGAAGAAAGGCGGAAAGAGAGGCAGGAGAGTTTAGGCAGATGTCCCTCAAGTTAATTGAAGTCAAGGACAGGTATATCAGGTTTTCAATTGATGGAATAACACCTACAATAGCCAACGCTCTCAGAAGAAC
>JAKBSB010000007.1 GCA_021845155.1 Thermoplasmata archaeon | reverse complement strand
CCTGTTCCAGACATGGCCAGAAGGCTTTTTTGTCTACACCCTGAACGAAAAAGTTGTGGGATTTCTTGTAGGATCCAAGTTTTCACAGACTGAGGCCAGGATACTTATTCTGGCAATAGATGAGAGATACAGGCATATGGGTTTTGGAAGGGCTCTTCTTTCCTCCTTCGTAAAGGTATGCGAAATGGAGAACCTCATGAGCATGAGGCTCGAGGTACGGACAGACAATAATGACGCAATTAAATTCTATAAAAAAAATGGATTTGTTGTAACATCCACGCTAAAGGGGTATTACAGTGATCTATCTGATGCATACCTTATGTGGCGCATCATTTAGACCATTTCGTTTAGAAAACTGAGATTTTTCCCTCAACAAACAGGTTTGTCAGATCACTTATGTGCTGAAGCCTGTCGTCAGCTATTGCAGTTATGTTATTCTTATGCTTTGATGGATCAACACCATCAGCGTATATCACCTGTATACTTGCCACATGAGGATCGTCTATTCTTCTTCCTATCTGTGATACGATTCGCACCATGACCTCTTTAATATCTCCGCCCTCTTCCTTGACAATATCATTTGCGATTATATTTGACATGACGTTATAGAGTTTCCCGACATGTGTTACAGGGTTCTTTCCGGCTGCGGCCTCCATGCTCATTGGCCTGTATGGTGTTATGATGCCTGTCACACGATTTCCTCTCCCTACAGATCCGTCGTCTCCGTTCTCCATTGAAAGTCCTGTCACGGTGAGGTATTCCCCTACTTTCTTTCCATCTTCCTCATCTGCTGTGTTGATGAAAACTTTAACTTCCTTGTCTGTCTGTTTTGCTGCATGATTCCTTACGATCTCCTTCAGTTCATCCTTGATTGAGAAATATTCATCCGCATTGCTGACAAACTTGTCCACGTATGCAGCTGCTATTGTGAGGTTAATCACATCCTTCTGCCTGAACCCCATGACCTTTATGTCGTATCCTATTGCGGGCATTTTTGTCTTGAATTCCCTGCCATTGAGAAGTTTTTCCGTACTCAGAACAAGGTTCTCGGTATCAGAAAACGGTGCAAATCCAACACCAAATGATGTGTCGTTTGACCTGAGCTTGCTTGTATCGTATACATCAATAAGATCGACAGAACCATGTCCAATTCTGCAGTCGATCATAACGTCCGCATCGAAGTCGAGATGCTTGAAATCTCCTTTAAGGAATTCCTTTGTCGCCTTTGTGGCTATTGACTTGAATGGTATTCTGTCATTTCCCACCTTGGTAGTTGCTCTTCCGCTCAGCAGGATATATGTGGGTTCAAGCACAAGACCTCCACCGAATTTTGGTGCAGATTGTCCACCCACAACCTCGACCTGATCTGTGTTATGATGCAGAATTTTTCCATATTCCTTAAGGTAATACCTGCTCAGGGATCGGCTTACTGCCTCAGCGATTCCATCGGATACGCTGTCAGGGTGCCCTATACCTTTTCTTTCCACCAGTTCCACTTCCCTCTCCACCGTGGCTGTCTGTTTGAGACTCTCTACTGAAATATTTCTTACCATTATTGTGCCTCTTCCAGACCCTATATAAGTATAATAATAAAATTTTTGTAGGTGAGCAGGGAAAATTACCAAGCTGTTATGATTATTACTGTCAGTAATTTATTGCATACAGTAACATGATTTCGATAATCGGCAAATGTTTTATCATGCGTAATTATAGCATATCAATGAGAGCACTTTTCAGCGTTTATGACAAGTCCGGCCTTGAGCAGTTCCTGAAGCATTCCCAGAATTACATTGAGGAGGTTTATGCCACAGGAGGTACACTGAAATTCCTTAATGATAAGGGGTTTGAAGTGAAAAATACCCAGGATATCACAGGTTTCCAGGAGCTTCTCAATGGAAGGGTAAAGACGCTTCATCCAGATCTATTTGCGGGCATACTCTCTACAAGAGATGATGCATCAAAGAACGAACTCCAGTCACATGGGATAAAGGAATTTGATCTTGTGGTTTCCAACCTGTATCCATTTGAAGAAGCCTCTAGGTCCGGAGACACTGGAAGGATGATAGAGAATATAGATATAGGGGGTGTGTCTCTTCTCAGGGCTGCAGCCAAGAACTTCCACCATGTTACTGTTGCATCCTCACCCAGCGACTACGATCTCATCATCAATGAACTGAACAGCACAGGCAAAGTAAGCCTGGAAACTAGAAAATTGCTGGCTATGAGAACATTTTCCCGTGTTGCATCCTACGACATAAACATTTATAACTCAATGTACAGAAACTTGTTTGAGAGCGTTCCGAACTCACTGTTTGTCAGAGGCATAAAGGGAAGAGAACTCCGATATGGAGAAAATCCTGATCAGAAAGGATATCTTTATTCGGACGGGACAAAATCCGGAATTGCAAATTCCCAGCAGATACAGGGAAAGGATCTCTCCTACAACAACCTCCTTGATGCAAATTCTGCATATGAGACCGCCATGGAGTTTGATAGAACGGTTGTTGTGGTCATGAAACACAATACCCCATGTGGTGTGTGCCAGAATGAGGATCTTGCAATAGCCATGGAAAGGGCAGTTGATGCCGATAAGGAAAGTGCATATGGATCTGTTATTGCCATGAACAGGGAAATGACGGCTTCTGCTGCATCAAAAATTTCAAAACTCTTTGTTGAAGTTCTTGTTGCTCCTTCCTACTCCAGCGAAGCACTTGAGATTCTATCAAAAAAGAAGAACCTCAGGATACTCAAGGTTAACATGGATAGGGATGAATCTCTGAGAATAAGATCTATATCCAACGGTTTCCTTGTTCAGAGTCCACTGACATCCAGTTTTGAAAAGCTTGAGTTGAGATCTGGATCTCCATGCAGTCCTGAACAGCTTGAGGATCTACTTTTTTCATGGAGGGTTGTAACACACTGCAGGAGCAATGCCATAGTTCTAGCGAAGGACATGGTTACCACAGGAATAGGAGCAGGGCAGACCTCAAGAATTGAGGCTCTCAGGATAGCAGTAGAAAGATCTGGTAACAGATCTACCGGTTCTGTCCTTGCATCTGATGCATTCTTCCCCTTTGAAGACAATGTTGAACTTGCTGGTAAATCAGGGATCTCGGCCATAATCCAACCGGGAGGTTCAATACGTGACCCTGAGGTCATATCCATGGCTTCTGAAATTGGAATCTCCATGTACTTTACGGGAAAACGTGTTTTTCTGCACTGAAATTTTGAAGTGGCAATCTTCGAAATTTACTTTTTTGATTCGGAAATGGGAGGTTACTTCTTTATCATTCAACGCGGTACATAAATTTCTGTAAATTATCCGCAACTTATAAGCACTGACTTGAAACAGAGATATAACAGGACTTTCCCTATATGTACCATTACACCTTCATAGAGATGGTTTCGTTTTTGGGTCTTGCTTAAAGATTGAGGAATTGAAAAAGTGATGGTGCTATCACTACGATTCACGTACAAATATTGTTTGAAAACTCAGGAAAACGCCATGTTGTCTTGAATCTGTAGTGTTAGAAAAGGGCAATATAGGATATGAGCCTAATCATAAATCGTCCTGAAGATAGTTACAAAGTTAATATAAATACAGGTGTTTAATAGAAAGACTACAAAATATTATTATAGAGTCATGATTCTTTCTATTCATGAGACACTTAACAATAATTCTCACAAGTATTGTTCTTGCCCTCATCATGCTTGTTCCTGGCGTGTCATTTGCAATGACTCCACAGCCACATCACGTGACATATGTGTTCGGTGATCAGAGGGTGGCATTCTCATCCGATCATGCTGTGATAACAATGGGAGATCATTCCTATCATGTCTCATGGACAGTCTACATGATCAACAATGCACATCTTAAAAAGATGCATCTCACAAACATATCATATGAAAGAATAGATTCAAAGTACCAGAACTCTGCCATACTGAGAGAAAACAATTCATACATAAGCCTGGCAGAGATATTCTCCTTTGGCACTGCAATGGATGCAAGCATTGCAGTGAAGAATCTCATGAAGGTAAATGAGACCTATGAGATCATGTTCCACCTGAAATCAGGGAACCATCACTCAACATTCTCCATGAACGGAAATGATCCCCAGACTGGATCAATAACCAGTGGATCAGCACTTCCCGGAACAGGGTATGCAATGATACCCTCAGGAGACTGGTCCATTAACATGGGTCATGTGAATGTGAACTGGCAGAACGAGATGTCCATATTCCATGTCGGATCTGTTGCTACAGATACTGTTTCAAGTTCAGTAAACCTTCCCTTTGGTCCTGTAACGCTCATGGGAAATGAGACATACTCCATTGATCCTGTAATAAAACCCGAAATAATCGTACACTGTGCATGCAGTGGCGGTGGTGGTGGCGGAGGTTCTGGAGGTGGATCTGGTGGAAGTGGTTCTCCTCCTTACGGAGTGACCATAGGCACGTATACCGATCACGCATATCCTGGACAGGCCACATACGTCAATTCGTCCATTTCCAGCGCAGGGTCAGGAGGCAATACCTGGTACCTTGAAGCTTACAACTATACAAGTGGATCATGGGAGACACTAGAATCAGCCAATCCTGGATCGGCAATATCCCACGAATTTGAATTCACACTACCATCTGTTGCCTCCGCAACAAGCACTGATATAAGTGCCCTTCGTGTCTTTGTTAGAAACGCCTACGGGAGCACCACCAGCAACTCTGTGAAGTTTTACAGTGTGTCAAATTATCCCGTGTCCCTTGTGAAACCTACCTATTATAGTGTAAATGGAAAAGAGGTTGGAGCAGTTGCTGCCAGTGTTGGAGGACCTGTAGCAGCAGAGGCTGAGTCGACTGGTTTTGGCTTGAGTGTGAATCCAATGTACATACCTGATGACACATCGAAGAACTACAGCGTTAACTGGGTGAACCAGAGCATTACATATGAAGGCACAAGTGCCAGTGTGAGTCCGACACCAGACTGGGAAGAGAACTCGGAGGATATCTTCTTCTATCAGAACTACAGTTCTACAAATTCTTCTTATATATTGGACTTAGCGGCTCCCTTTGCCTCCTTACTGTCCATAGCTGATCCAGTAGCTGGGGCACTTGCGGGTGCAGTACTCTCTGCAGTTATAGGATATGAAGCACTTCTGAATGAGAAAACACAAAATCTTCATGTGCTTAATGATGGGCATTTCGTTTATCTCAACTACAGCGCAGGTTATAGACCATATGATGGATACATGTGCTCCAGATTCGGTGAAGACTGCTATAACTACTATTATTCACTTGGAACAACCTACGGACCTTCATACGCTCCTGAGTTTGCAAACAGCTACACATTCCCCATAGCATTCACAGATGTTCAAATAAAAGGTAGCAGTAACATCCAGCAAAGTAATCCTGCAATAATGGAACTCACGTACTCCGTCCAGATGGGAATCACGCTGAACCATATTGGGTTATTTTCAGGTCCTGCTCTCCAGTTACCATTTTATTTAGCGTATTATGGAACGTCTTTAATCTGAAGGTGAGTGAGATGCAAAGAAGACTGAAGATAATGTTGGTGAGCATACTCGTCGTATTGATAATAATCACATCTTTTACAGTGTCAGAGTTAACCACAGAACCCCAAGTTCCAAACATTCCAGTTATATCAAGCCAAGAACTATACAACTCTACCGTTTCCTTTTCTCTGGCCAATTTAATTCCGCATGACCCACTGAATAACTGTGCAGGACCCACCATGAATCCCGCGAATGTTACAAGTGAGATAAACGCCTCTTATCTGGGTAGCAATGTCTCTTTCCTTTTTTATACAGACGTGTTCCCATGGTCATTTAACACAAGTATGAAGAATCCATTTAGCGGAAAATCAGTTATTCTATACCACAGCTGGGTAGAAAGTGTTGTAAAACTAGGACAAAATCTATCATTCCCGGTCACAGGTTTCACTTTTTACATTTCGAATTTTACATTGAGTATAAATAGCTCTGCTCTTTTCTCGCTTAAGAGCTTTTCATACTCTTCCAATGCTTGTCCTTACCAATCTAAAAATATTATAACGTATACTAGTCCGCCAGCAGAAATGCCATTCAACTTCACGATAGGGAATCTTTCTGCGGTCAACCGGTTCTATTACGTGAACTATTCATTTGATTTCATACCCATTGTTGAGATAGGTTTCATTCACTATTCCTTAAAACCAATATACGTGAGCAACTATTATCTGGCACCATGGGGCTTCAAAACACCACAGAAACCGTGGTGGGAAAGGTGATCATGTATTATGACTTGGGGCGAAATTATCCAATGGCAAAGCATTTTAGAAATTTATCCATAGGTATAGTTGGTATTCTATGAAAAGAATAAAGATGATCGCGATTATTGTCTCTATACTTGTGATCCTTTCGTTCCTTTCATTCACATACATCAGCGCAATAAAGGAGCCAAAAAGGCCCGTCCCTAAAATATTTTCTTATATTACAAGAAACCACCCAAGCCCTTCTCCACCTTTTTCAAAATCTTTCAGTCTGTACGGCATAAACGGAACGTTCCAGTTCCGAGCTTACGTTGCATACAGGACATTTTTCAAGCCATACTGTGGTTATCCTATCACGACCGTATGGGTTAACGTCACTGAAACGAATCAGAAGACCCCGTTCGGGCTGGGAAGTATGTCAATTCTTGTAGATAAGGTCAATCTTACAGAGAGCTATGGAGCACATCTTCTATTTATAACTGATCAAAATATCCTCCAAGTTCCATATCAGAGCAGCCCTGTGGAGCCATATACCTCCATTTCAAATACTTCGAATCAGTCGAGTTTTAGCTCATTCTTTCAGGGTATCGCTCTTGGGAATTACACATTAAGGGCTCCATACAACTCCAGCATTGACTATACTTTTATTTCCGAATACAACATTTCCATTTCAATTGAAGTAACACCGTATGTTGAATTAGGTCCGTATTACGCCTTGGGAACACCTGTATGGATCAGTTACACTTATGAATTCAGGTAAATATATGTAGCCATTATTATTTCAAAGACAGAGAGGTTGTTGAATGAGAAAAACTCAAGTGGCTTTGGTCTTGCTTTTCGCAGGTATTATTGTTGGATCATATTACTATGTTATTGCAACATCGCCGGATACTCCTCCGATAATTAATTCCCACCAACTGTCATCTGCAACAAACATGAGCTGGGATCTAACGTCGACCTCAAAAATAAGCAAGATAACGAATTTAACGGTTGGGAAGGGAGGGTTCAGTTCAGGGATTCAAAGAAATTTTGAACTGGGAAACAATACTTCAACGACACTATCTGTGAACGTGATTTACTTTGGAGATTCTACCGATGCAAATAACACATACATCAATCTCACCAATTCCTTCTTTGAAGGTTTCAGTTCCAACTTCCCACATAACTCCACCATTTCCAATGGGAGTATACATGATATAATTGTTCAACCTTCTAACTTTTCAAATGGGATTGGAAGAACAATAAATTATACCACCCTGGTTGCTGTACATAAAAATATTCTTGTAGAGGATGGAGTCGGGGATATTTCTTTCTGGATCATGCACATTAAGAATGCCTAATTGGGAGTTAAAAGCTTCTCAATAATTTTCAGCTTCGTACTGGAGCAGTCTAACATTGCCGTTGAATTTTAGGGTAAAACTTAGTGCCATTTGCATATGCTCAAAATCTAATTTTGCGAGTTACCTATCCGGTCTAGGAGTAGATGAGTATTCATAAGAACATCTGGATACACTGGAAAGAAGAGTTTTTTCATTAATTTCGGGTTTAACTATACAGGTAAACAAGAAATAATCTGTGGACGAGATATTTCCTGGACTGAAGAAGCTGCAGATAATGGAGATCGATGGAAAATGATAGTAGGTGAGAGAACCAAACAGCGGAATGACATCCTTAAGGCCATTCAGTCAGTGGCATGCACCTAAATCTGCGCAGTTTATGATATAAGCAATACTTTCCTTTTTATAAACTTCTTTGCGAAATTGGATTTCATCCCGACAGCGTTAAACCCTCTATTTTTGCATATCTTTCCAGTGTATTGTTCTCCTCAGTTATCTAAAAAATGCAAATGCTATGAGAAACCCAAGTATGGCACCGCTGTTTATGTAAGGTAGCCCTGGTGCTGGCCTCCTTGCAAATGCATAGAGTGTTATCATACCAGCGACTGCTCCTGCCATTGGAAGGAACGCAAAAGCATAAAAGTTGCTTACCCCGTACAGTGCTGATGAAACTACCAGTATGCTTGGAAAAGCGATGTCTCCAAACCCAATCATAAGTGTATCAGACTCTCCGGATTCCCCGCCGTCTCCTCTCCTGTCGAACTCCATATCCTTATATTTAAGCCCACGTTTTGATGGTATTACAAAAAGCATTGGAAGACTTTCATCCACTGCAACTCTTGCCAGATCAACCATGTGCTTTGTCTTGTATACTGCAATATAGTCATATACTGCAAATGCTGCCAGGAATGCGACAGCTGCCCACACCCCTATAATAACACCCCAGATTGCTGCTATGCCAGCCGAAAGGATAAACCCGGATATGTTAACAACGTACCACTCGTTCCTGAACACGAGTAGATATACCATCACAGCTGGAAGAGCAACAATGAAGATCAAGTATTCCGTCTCTGTCTGGGCAATAACAAGTCCCACAATGGATGCGATGAAAAACGTTACATATGCCATTGAAAATATGAACACCCCCTTTATCACACGTATGTGCTTCTTTCTAGCGAGGTAAAGCACAACAAATGTAAAGATAATGGCAATCACAATGTAAAATATAACATACTGGAACCCGCTCGACGATGTGGGCGCAGCATCACTCGGCTGTGTCTGGTCAAGGATTTCAGATACATATATGGCAAAAAGTGAGGTTATTATGAAGATGCCTATGGAGAATATTTCAGGCAGGTTTTTTTTCATCGCCGGCCACCTTTTCCTTTTTCTTATTGAACTGGCACTCCATCTTGGGACAGAATTTCCATACTCTCTTATTGCGCATTGACACCAGTATGGGACTGCTGCAGAATGTACAGGTTTCACCCGTGAATTTTACAACACCCATCTGGGGAAGCGGATAAGTTACTGTGCAGTCCGGGTAGTTGGAGCACCCCAGAAATCTCTTTCCATACCTGGACTGTCTGACTACGAGGTTTCCCGAATCGGAGGGACATTTTCCCATGTTTTCCTTCTGGGTGTTGAATGTGCATTTTGGATCTGCACACCTTGTTTCAGGAGATTGCCCCCTTCTTATGACCTTTATCTGTGGAAGGCTGCATTCAGGACATGTTTTGTCCGTGGGTTGGATGAGTCCATTTATATTCAACCTGAAATCGTTTTTGCACCCTTCTGTTGTGCACGTGATTCTTATGTTCATTCTATCCTTTATGAGGACGATGTCGGAATCCCTGTGTTCCGTGCATTTTCCGATTACATCGCCCATATTTATTGACTTCTTGATTGTTCTATTGATCAGTTCCTCCTTGTCCTTGAATGCGTCCAGAACACTGTGAAGCATTTTTCTCGACCTGTTCACCACCTCACCCTTGCTCATTCTTTTTTCGGCTATACCGTCCATTTCAACCTCGAGCTCTGCTGTCATGTCCGGTTCTGATATCTTGGAGTCCACCGTGAGAACAGATTCGATGAGTCCCATCCCAAGATTTGTGGGCCTAACTGGATTGCCTTCGATAAATCCTCTTTTTTGCAGTTTATCTATTATGTCATGCCTGGTTGACTTTGTCCCCAGGTTAAGTTTCTCCATCTCCTTTATGAGTGATGCGAGATCATATCTCCATGGAGGCTTGGTCTTGTCCTCCTCCATGTCCCATTGATCGGCCTTCACCTTTTCACCGATTGAAAGTTCTGGGTGGAAAGACTCCTGCACTCTTGTATATGGATAAATTTCCAGCCACCCGGGATCGGTTATCCTCACACCTTTCGTGTTGAATATTTCTCCCGAAATATCAATTCTTGCGGTTGACACATCTTTTTCCCCTTCTCTGAAAAGAGTGGCAAGAAAACGCCTCGCAATAAGATCATAGACCTTCTGGAAATCACCTGTCAGTTTTCCCTTCTGCGGAGCATTCACGGGATAGATTGGAGGATGATCAGTTGTTTCCATCCTTCCCCGGGAGGGTCGTATCTTCTCCTGGGAGAGGACCATGCCAACCTCCTTTGAAAGATGGGTATCCTTTAATTTTGCAAGTATACTTCTAAAATTAATGGATTTGTGATACACTGTGTTGTCGGTCCTGGGATAGCTGATGAGTCCCTGAGTGTAGAGACGCTCAGCAATATTCATTGCCCTGGATGGATTCACCCCGATTCTTGATGCCTCTCTGAGAAATTCAGTTGTGTTGAATGGAGCTGGTTTGTATATTTTCTCCTGCTTTCTTTCATATTCAAGGACGTTTCCATTCTTTCCGTTAATTATACCGAATATCCTCTCAGCTTCAGAACGATCGAAAATGTCTCCCTTTTCATGTATTCCAGTAAATTGACCACCTTTGTTGAATAATACCTTGATGCGCCAGAAGGGAACAGGCTGGAATGCACGTATCTCTTTTTCCCTTTTCACAATGAGTGCCAGTGTTGGGGTCTGGACTCTTCCAATGGAGAGAAAACTTTTCCCAAGTCTCTTGGACGCCAGTGAAAAAAACCTTGTCAGCACTGCCCCCCATATTAGATCTATCTCTTCCCTGGCCCCAGCAGAATCAGCCAGCGCGTAGTCAACATCTATAAGCTGATCGAAAGAGGATTTTATCTCCTCTCCTGTGAGGGCACTGAACTTCGCCCTCTTTATAATCTTCCCTGAAATGTATTTCTCTGGAAGGAGCGAAAGTGCTTCCGCGCCTATAAGTTCCCCTTCCCTGTCATAATCTGTTGCGACTATTAATGAGCTGGACTCCGCAGCAAGTTTCGTCAGTGAATTATAAGAACTTTTATTTTTCACATCCTGTATGATTTTTGAATCTATGAGTGTGTTAAGGTCCACTGAAGACCAGTTTTTCATTTCCGGTGGGAAGTTTATCTCAACAATATGCCCGCTAAGTGCTACAAGATAGGTTTTGTGGCCGTTATCCTCAAACTCAATATAACTTAGCCCTTTGTCCCTTTTCTGCTTTGACTTCCCATCAGACAGGAAGTAAGCAATTCTTCTTGCCGCATCGGCTTTTTCAGCTATAATCAATGTACTGTTCAATGAAACACCACTTTTTCAGATTCCCCGTAAGGGATGGAGGCATTCTCTCCATACTATTTAAGGTGAACCATTTGGTGAAGCATACCATACATTAAAACGGTTATCTGGGTTGCACTTCAACCTTTCAGAGGAGGTGTCCATGAGTTCAGAATCCAGATAAAATTAATAGGGCTGAAGCCATAAATTATCCATGTACACCTCAAAGGATGCACCCGGATTTCCAGGAATAACACCACACTGGACATCCAGCGCCAAGGATGGCATAGGAACATCCCTCTCAATAGAGAGCAGGATATGGTTCTCAGTTTCTCATGGAATAGTGAATGAGGTTTACTATCCCAGAATTGACATTGCCAATACAAGAGACATACAGTTCATTGTCACTGATGGAAAGAATTTTTTCTCGGAGGAACGCAGGGATACAATTCATGAAATGAAGAGACATGATGGAAAAATTCCCGCCTTTGAAATCCGAAACAGTTGCAAAAGAGGATACTATGAGATTTCAAAGACTGTCATTACCGACCATCGTTCAGATGTCCTTCTTCAAAAGGTGAAATTCAGGAATCTGAAGGGTATACCCCTGAAAATATTCGTCCTGATTTCACCTCATGTTAAAAACCTCGGACGCAGCAACAACGCCTGGGTTGGGGATTACAAGGGATCACCGTCTCTTTACGCAGAAAGAGAGAATATAGTACTTTCTCTTCAGGTTTCAACAGGTTTCACAAATGCCAGTTCCGGTTATGTTGGAATTTCTGACGGATGGCAGATTTTGAAAAAATATGGCTATCTTGCTGAAACCTATGAGAGATCATTGAATGGAAACGTTGCCCTTATTGCCGAGATAAATCCAGACCAGAATGGGGAGTTTACCGTTGCCCTTGGGTTCGGGGAGAATCCTGCTGAAGCGGGGCAGAAGGCCAGGCTCTCCCTTCAGAGGGGCTTTGATAATGCCTATGAGCATTATGTAGAAGCATGGGATAGATTCCTCCACACCCTCTCCAGACCATCAGGAGATGAGAAATTTGACCTCTATGACGTGAGCTGTACAGTAATAGAGGCACACAGGGCAAAGGGCCAGTTTCCAGGTGCAATGATAGCAAGCCTTTCAATTCCATGGGGGAATTCCAAGAGCGATGAGGATCTTGGAGGTTATCACCTCGTCTGGCCGAGAGACATGGTTGAATCAGCGGAAGCGTTAATTGCGGCAGGAGATTTTGACACCTCAGTAAAGGCAATGGAATTCCTGAAGGCGACACAGGAATCAGACGGACACTGGAACCAGAACATGTGGCTTGATGGATCTCCATACTGGCAGGGAATTCAGATGGATGAAACCGCTTTTCCAATAATACTCGCCGATATGCTGAAGCGTAACGGAACCATAAAAGCAGAATATGCGTGGGACATGGTTAGGAAGGCTGCACAGTACATTGCGAGCTATGGGCCTGTTACACAGCAGGACAGGTGGGAGGAGGATGGCGGATTTTCACCTTTCACCATTGCAGCCGAAATAGCAGGGTTACTCTGCGCTGCAGACTTTGCACATGAAACGCATAACCACAAAGTGGCGGAGTTCCTGAGAGAAACTGCAGATATTTTCAATTCAAACATAGAGAGATGGATCTATGCAACTGAAACGGAAACTGCAAAGAAATACGGAGTTGATGGTTATTATGTTCGCATTGCACCACCAGACAGTTCCATTAAATGGGCAGGTTCTGCAATGAAAGGTTTTGTTCCTATAAAAAACAGGCCTTCCTGGGAGGAGATGCAGAGTCCGGAGAATATAATCAGCACCGATGCACTTGCCCTGGTCAGGTTTGGCCTTCGCAGGGCAGATGACCCAGGAATAGTGAACACGGTGAAGATCATTGATTCCATACTCAAAGCTGAGACACCAACAGGACCGGTATGGCACAGGTATAACCATGACGGATACGGTGAACATAAGGATGGAAGCCCATTTGATGGAACTGGAACCGGAAGAGGCTGGCCCCTTCTTTCCCTTGAGAGAGGTCATTATGAACTGGCACTTGGCAACAGAGAAAAAGCTCTGGAACTCATCAGGACAGTAAGAAATCAGACAAGCCCCGGAGGGTTTCTTCCGGAACAGATATGGGATTCCCCGGACATTCCGGAAAGGGGGCTTTACAATGGAAAACCATCAGGATCAGCTATGCCGCTGGTATGGGCACATGCCGAATATATAAAGCTTGCAAAATCAATAAAGGACAACAGGATATTCGATATGCCACCGCAGACCTATAAACGTTACATTGAAGATAAGAAGACCTCTGATAAGATTATCTGGAGTTTCACAAACAAGGTCAGATCAATTGAACAGGAGATGAATGTCAGAATCCAGGTTCTTGCAAAGGCGAGGATTCACTGGTCTGATGATGGATGGAAAACTACCCATGACACTGAAACAACTGATTCTGGAATAGGTATTCATTACGCTGACCTAAAAACTGGGAAGATGAAGAAAGGGGAAAAATTTGTTTTCACATTCTTCTGGACCGAATCTGGAAACTGGGAGGGAAAGGATTTTACGGTTACAGTTGAATGATAGCCTCAGTTATAAGATTCGATATAGTAGAGAGAAGAAATCCACAGGGACGCATATGTTGAACCACAAAGGTGTGATCATAAACAGGTGCAAGGGGGTGTACGAACCCGCCGAAGACACATTTCTCCTTATGGACTGCCTGAAATGCGGCGAGGACGTTCTGGAGATAGGCACAGGAACTGGCATCATTTCCATATACTGTGCAATGAAGGGTTCCAGATGTACTGCTACCGATATAAATAAAAAAGCACTGGAATGTGCAGAGAAAAATTCGGATCTCAATGGAGTGAAAATTGAGTTTCACCACGGAAACCTTTTCCAGTGCATAAACGGAAAATATGATACAATAATATTCAACCCGCCATATCTTCCCACGGAGGACAATATAGAAGAATCGGAACAGTGGGATGGCGGATCGGATGGTTTTAAGGTAATAAGGCCATTTCTTTCCACGGCCCATAAGTTCCTGAAAGATAATGGTGAAATTTATTTTGTTCTCTCAGATCTTACGGATATGGATTCCCTGTTTGCCGAATTTCGGAATTATAATTTTAATAAACTAGGTGAGGATACCTTCGAAACAGAGAGAATAGTGGTTTTTTCTGCCAGAACGGCATAAATCAGATTGAATACGGGTGTTTGAATGGGTATTGAGGAGAGGATCAGGGACATAGAGGAGGAGTTGAAAAAGACCCAGTACAACAAAGCCACGGAACACCACGTCGGACTGCTGAAGGCGAAGATGGCAAGGCTGGAACTTGAGGCTGAATCCCATAAGAAGGGTGGGGGTACGGGATTTGCAATCCCAAAGACAGGAGACGCCACCGTTGCCCTGGTGGGTTTTCCAAACGTTGGAAAAAGCAGCCTCTTGAGTGTGCTTACCAACAAGCAGAGTGAGATAGGTAATTTTGCCTTCACCACACTTCGAGTCATACCCGGTACAATGGATTATGAGGGTGCACAGATACAGATCCTGGATCTTCCAGGTATTATAGAGAATGCTGCTGTTGGATCGGGAAGAGGAAGAGAAGTCCTGAGCATCGTCAGGGGTGCTGATCTCATAGTCATTGTTACTGATGTTAATGTGGGTGGAATCGACAAGATCGTCAATGAACTTCACAAGGGAGGAATAGTGGTCAACAGACGGCGCAAGAACATTTCATTCAAGAGAACCAACAGCGGAGGCATCAGGGTCCATAAACCCAGAAAGGTCGAGATCGACGATGCCGAAATCAGGGATATACTGAAGGAGTTCAAGATCACCAACGGTGAGCTTTACATAAGAGAGAGGATAGATGCTGAGGACCTCATTGACTTTCTCAGAGGGAACACAGTCTATGTTCCGGCACTTGTTGCAATCAACAAGATTGATCTTCCACACAGCATGGACAAGATCGTGAACTCAGTGGGCGGAATAGGGAAAATTGTGGAGGTTTCTGCATCGAAGAGGATCGGAATGGACAGGCTTAAAAACGAGATCTATAATTCCCTTGAACTTGTGAGAATTTATCTCCGTGAAAAATCCGGGGATATTGATTATGCAAGACCACTTGTTCTGTCTAAGGGTGCTAAAGTTGAGGATGTTGGAAGGAAGATAAGCAGGGAGATGATCCAGTCCTTCAGGTACGCCATCATATCCGGACCAAACCGGAAGATGAATGAGATAAGAGTCGGACTGGATTATGAAGTCATGGACAGGGATGTGGTAACTCTCATAAGCAGGAATTGATTTTCCAGTGACATGAAATGCGTGAAGGTTCTTTTCATGGGAAGAGTACAGGGAGTTGGATTCAGAGCACAGACAGCTCACAAAGCCGAAAGTCTCTCTATTTCAGGTTATGTCAGGAACAATTCCGACGGGTCCGTTGAGGCAGTATTCATGGGACCGGATGAAAAAGTTGAAAAGATCATAGACTATTGCAGAAATTCAGTGAAAAACGCAAATGTTACCGGATTTGAAGAGAAGGAAACGGTCTGTACCGGAGATCATTCATTCAGGATTCTTCACTGAAGCCATGAAGTCGGTTGGTGAGATTTGACATTGCCAACTTCCGGTTGATAGGTAGTGATGGTACCAGAAACATGTTATTAGCAACCCCTCCTTAGTTTTGAACCTATGCTTGAACTTAAGTTTCGCAACAATTACAGGATCAGAATTCATGCTAAAGCAGACAGACCCGTGATTTATATCTATTCTTAATCTGATTTTGGTAGTGCACCAACCAGTATTCGATCCGGTTGCTTTATTCCCGTCTCATTGAGTATTCTTTCCGGTTCCACTGATTCAGATCTATACACTATATTCAGGGGTGATTTAACGGGAATGGCCTTTTTCTCACAAAGTATCTCTGCCGTTCTTTCTGCTGTCAGATGGGATCCTGTCAGCTTCTTTTCCATGAGTCTTGAAGGTGCATGACCAAGATTCAACAAGAAAGAGCCTACTGTGCTGCCTCATGTCAAAAAATGCTTGCGAAACTCGAGCTTGAATTACCATGACTGTATTGAGAACTGCCTCCTGTCAAAAAATACCTGCATTCTATAAGCATATCTGTCAATATATAGGGTTGATTCACAACAGGTATCCCGATCATAGTCTAATGGTGACAGACACATACCTAAATATTACTGAATCACAAAAATATAGGAAATTATAAAGATAGGTCCTATGGTTTTATGGTCAGGTCATAGACAACATATTCCCATGCAATGAAATCATGATTTGGTGGAATATTGAAATCATAGAATGTATAGTTTCCATTTTGAACGGTTATATCTGTTATCTTTCCGTATTTACCTGTGAATATATTGAATATTCTGTCATGTTTTGTTAGATTCCTGATCTCTATATATCCATGGTTTGTGAGTATAGGCTGATATTCGGATGCCTGAAGGTATCCGTTAACTGTGTACTGTCTTGAATGATGACTGTAGAATATATCTTCCACTGTTTCTGATGAATAGGTGTGTGACGTTGTGTTGTATGTCATCACATGTGTTC
>JAKBSB010000223.1 GCA_021845155.1 Thermoplasmata archaeon | reverse complement strand
TCTTGGAAAGGTTATGGGAAAGGGTTCCCGTTTTCCAATCCCCGTGTTCATAATACGACTCCTTATGGGAGAATCGGCCAGTATTCTCGGCAAAGGTACCAGGGTAGTTCCGGAGAAAGCTGTAAAAATGGGATTTGAATTTAAATATCCGGAACTGGATCCTGCACTGGAAAACCTGCTGAAAAGATAGATTTTATAGAAGTTTCATGTTTTTTAGCAGAAGATAACCAGTGGCGATATCCTCCAGTCCTATTCCCATTGTCTTGAAAACGGTCTTCTTTCTTCCATGGTATTTTTCCCTGTTTATGGCTACATCCTTCAATTCCACAGGTTTTCCACCATGATCTTTCACGAAATGTATGATTTCTCCGGATTCCCTGAGACTCTGATCAAGATGCTCTGTTACTACAAGATCACTCATGGACAGAACATCATCAGCGGCTTCCTGCCTCATGGGAAGGTTCCCACCGCAGAGATTCACATGGTATTCATCACCAAGATCAGCACGACTGAAAATTGCCTCATTTGAATTTGTTATGCTGTTTATGAGAGTTGAATCCTTTAAAGCTGCTTTCGCTGTCTCTTCAGCCTTTATTTCAATGCCGAACTTCTTTTCCATTTCAGTGGCAAATTTCCTGGCATGGCTGAAATTCCTTGAGTAAACCTTCACAACGTCCAGATCAAACTGGGTAAGCATCCCATGGAGCTGGGTTTCTGCCTGAAATCCGGATCCTATTACAGTAAGCGTATGCTTCTTCCCCTTAACAAGGAGTCTTGAGGCCATTGCAGGGAGGGCACCGGTCCTCATCTGTCCAAGGCGATCTGCCTCAATTACCGCAATAAGATCATTATCCTTCTGGTTGAATATGAGGACAACAAATCTGGCTCCGGTTTTTCCAGCTATGTAAGCCTTCATGCCTGCTATACCAAGTTCAGTGTCAATTGCCGGCATGCTGTTGTAAACTGTTCCGTCAAGTATGAGTCTGTCCCTTGCAGACGCCATGGCCTTTCCATTGCCATAATGAACAAAAGCATCCTCCAGTACATCAACCACTTCCTCCATCCTGAGATGCCGGTTTACCTCTTCATCAGTTATGTAATACATAAATTATGATGTGAAAGGGAATATTATGATTTTCCATGCACAAAAATAAATATGTGTAAATAGGCGGCTGTAATGTTGCATATATGGGACCTTCAATAGATGCAAAGAAGCTGAGGGACTATGTTGCAGCTACCAATTCATATACAATGTACGAACATGACGGTCTTGTGGAATTGAGGTTCTCTCCGGAATTTCCCGAAGCAATGGGACATCTGCCCGAAGGACAGAGTGTGGAGCATATAATGCTGGGAAAAGAGCAGAACGGAAGGATATATTTCTACAGGTTCACCACAGTCAGTGCATTCGGGGAAACATCAAGCGAGATGACCGAGGAGGATGACCCCATAATGGAATGGCTGAAATATATATGATCCATTCCCGCATTCGGTTCAGAGAAAAGGTCCAAGAAGCAGTGGGAGAATGACTGTTGCATCTCCATATATGTTGGCAAATTCAGCGTCTTCCCTCATTTTCTTCCAGGATATTGCCTCCTCAAGTTTTGCACCGGACAGTGATCCGTCATATTCCTGCGCTGTTGTCACATATACCGCATAATCAAGTCCACCCCGGAACTGGTTCCACCATATGGTGTGATGTTTTGATATTCCGCCACCTACCATGAGCGCACCCGTTTTCTTTGCTTCAAAGATAATATCTGATAAAGCGTGTTCATCGGCAAGAAGATTGATCTTGAAATCCCTGTTTCTCTCGTAAAATGACCAGAGCTGGGAACCAAATGATCCGTCGGTTATACCCGGTACAAATACAGGAATGTTATTTTTTGCGGCGTTGTATAGAATTGAATCCTCATTGTTAATCCTCAGACCCGCTTCTTTAATGAAGTCCACTGCACTCCATTCCTTCTTTACTCTGTAAAGATCCTCTATGATGCTTCCCACTTTCTCTTCTATGATAACACCATAGCTTTCATCGGGTATGAAGACATTTCCAAGCCGGTTAATTCCGATTCTCCTTAATTCCCTGTCGCTGAAGTCAAAACTTCCGGAATAGTAATCAGTATAGGTTCTTGCAATATCATGATCAAGCATTCCGTTTGTGGTTACAATGACGTCAACAAGCTTCTTCTTTACCAGATCGTTTATTATGCCTCTTGTTCCGGTGGATATTATGTCAGCTGGAAAAGAAAGAAAAGTTGTGTTATCTTCAGCGAACATCTTTTTCAGAATGTCATAACCATTGCGAACTTTTGCGGCGGTGAATCCACCAACATCCTTGAAAGATTCCATAAGTTCCCTCAGGGTTGTATCAGGCCCAATGTTAAGATCGCGAACTTTTCTCTTGAGGAGATCCTGTTTTTTCACCATCTATAATTACACAGGCACTAAAATCTTTAACCATTATGACCGGGATCAGAAAATGAATAAAGAATAACTGTAAAGAGTAACTTCCTCTCCCAGATCTCACAGGGAGCTTCCCATCTCACAGGTTGCTGGCAGTTCCTCCATGGGTTTAAATTCCACTTTGCCTGAATGTGCTCTTCTCTTCACGCTGAGTGATCTGTCTTTACTGATGTATGCATGAAGCGATTAATGTCCAGCCATTTTTACTTCTGTCTGCCCAGTGGACTGAACAATGTCCTGACGACCATATTATATTTTCGCTCGCTCTTATCCCCTATCCTGCGAAAAGGGATTTCCGCTAGTAAATGTTAAATTATTAGTATGCCATTGACCCCAATGCTTATTCTGGACATTGTAGTTCTCTGGATTCATATCTTTGCTGCAATGATTTTCATAGGTGGGTCATTCTTCATATGGCTTGTTGTGTGGCCCGGAGTATTCGATTACACAGATGACAGGAGGGAGCATGCTCAGATTGTGGGAAAGATAGCAAAGAGATTTGCGTGGTTCACCCATATCTCTCTCATAGCGATCATAATAACAGGCCTGTTTAACCTGACATGGTATCTTCCATCGTTTTCTGCACTTTTTGACACTCCAGGTGGAGAGGCACTCTCTGTCAAAATGATACTTGTTCTGGCCATGATAGTAATAATTTACGGTAACAACATCTACCACGGGAAGAAGATCGTGAGGCTGAGTAAGGAAGGCAAAATGGACGAAGTACAAAAAATAAGGAAGATCTCTCATATGATGTCATTCATATC
>JAKBSB010000222.1 GCA_021845155.1 Thermoplasmata archaeon | reverse complement strand
AGGAAATGGGGTATAACCGTACCCGAGCGTTCCATAAGCCGGAGGAAGAACCTGCATGAAAAGTGCTGAAAAAATAAGAATTATGGCTATGAATATGAAAGAAGTGAAGAGTGTGTAGATAAGGTTTATGGGATACCATGGATAATGTTTCTCATCCTTTCCTGCCGCTTTTTCATCATTCCTGTCTGAAAGGTTAAATGGCCCGGACTTCTCAAACAGGAAGAAGTGCAGGAAAGCGATTACAACTATGAGGCCCCCGATTATTGCCACATGCAGCGCAAGCAGGTGGCCCACTGTGGATGCTGTTGTTGCATTGCCTATCAAAAGAGCGATAATCCAGTTTGACAGGGCCGGTATCAGTCTGCCTATGACACTTCTCTCCACAAGAAGCTCCATGACGTGAAGCGCTGAAACGCCAATGTATGTCTCTGAAAGAAGGTACCCGAGTACTGCCTCCACGTACACAAGTATGAAAAGAATAACCCCAAGCATCCACTGGAGCCACCTGAATCTTCCCTTGTATGCCCCAACGAAGTAGTTCCTGAACATGTGAACATAAACTATGATGACCATTGCATAGGCAGTATAGAGATGTGATGTCAGGATAAGATGCCCGAAGTATACACTGTCAATAATCTGCTGGGTTGAGCCATAAGGGTTTCCCTGCTGAAAATAATAAAAAAGAAGTATACCGGATATGGCCAGGTATGCCAGGCATGCCATGAGGAAAGAACCAGTCCAGTAGTCTATCCTGAACTCCTTCTTTGTGACGGACCTGAGTGATATCTTATATGATCCGGGGGGAGAATCGTCCTCTTTCACAGCGTTCATGATGTTGTAATCGTTCTTGTCGTCGTCTTCCATGGTTAATAGTCCCCCGGCCAGGGCCCATTTGAACTTGATACTACTGTCGTCTTGTAGAGGGTTGAACTACCCGGATAAAGGGTAAGTGTTGTGCCTCCGGAAAGATTTTCATCCTCCACAAGAGGGCCGTATGTCTGTCCTCCCGGTTGCCAGAGATGAGTTCTTATTACGGCATTTGCAGGATTCATCCCCGTAGCATATATGTAGTCGGTGGTTGAATCGTACTCGAGTAATACCTGTGGAAGTGAGTGGTTGGCAGGACTTGGTGCAGGACCGTCATTATACAGATTCTTATGGCCCTGGGTAGGATCATACTGGCTCCCATGGCACTTGCAGTATATCAGTCCATAGGGAGGCCAGTTTTCCGAGGTGTACCCTATAAGTTTTGCCTCAAAAGGAATGTTTTTGGCAGGGTTATAACTCAATAGTGGAACTATACAACCCAGGTGCTGGCAGATGCCGCTATAAGCGGTGATATCGCCGCTGGGTCCGACCCCTCCCGGTATCTTTATACCCCTCAGGCGCACAAGTATGTTTGGCTCATCCTGGAGAGGATAATTAAATGACATTATGGGATATGATGACGTACTTTCATTTGCGTATGGAATCTGGCTTGCGAGGATCGGGTTACCTTCAGGATCCACAAGTATGGCCTTTGGATATGCGGTCATGACAGGTTTATTCCTCGTTTCCGGAACGAAAAATCTTTCAGCTGAGAGTGAACCTATTGCAAGGGCCCCGGCAGAGAGCCCAAATAGTTTTAAAAACCTTCTACGGTTTGTGTCGACATTTTCCTCTTTTTTCTCTTCCATACCGGTAAAACAATAAAATGAGAATATAAAGAATTTCCGCTCTTGCAAAGAGATTAGTCATTGAAATTTTTTTAATCCTGGAAGTAGTCCTCCTTGAAATGGTACTTGAACAGCCATTCATAATGTCCATGAAGCGAACCCCAGTAGATTTTCTCCATGACCTTCTTCTCCACGTAGTTCATTGTGGAAGGTTCTATTTTCTCAACCGGCTTATCGTATGTTCCAACAACAAATGTAGCCTTGTGGAAGCCTGTCTCCATTGAACACTGTGTTCTTCCCGTGAACCTGTATTTTCTCTCTGTTCCATTGATTTCTGCGGCGATGTTGTTGGCCACCACAATGCCTTCCAGATGGGCCTCAACCCCAGCCTTTGATATTGGAAGGTTTGTTGTATCCCCTATGGCAAAGCTGTCACCATAACTTGTAATGTGCAGATCCCTCCTGTCAACCTTCACCCATCCGTCTTCGTCAGAGAATTCAGTACCCTTCAGGAATGATGCTGTTTTGTGCGGCGGTGTGAGAAACAGGTAGTCGTACTTCAGTGTTTCACCCTCCATTGAGTTGATCTCCTTCCTGTCGGTGTCCACATAGTCTGTATTGAATGCCGTGACACTCTCTATTGATCTTTTTTCATAAATTGGCTCTATGACTTCATTTATGGATTCTGCGGAGTATATCCTGGTGAACGGTGTTATGTAAGTTATTTCGACGTTGTCCCTTAATCCCTGCTTCCTGAAGTACTCGTCAAGCATGAATGCAGATTCATTTGGCGACGGCGGACACTTGTATGGAAGCCCGGCTATCCCGACGACTATCCTTCCGGACCTGATCTTTGATATCCTCTGGTAAATCAGGTTTGAGTTGTAGGCATCTGTATGGAAATCCATGTTGTCCTCCCTCAGCCCGCTTATCTGCTTGTAGTCCGGAGATGAACCCGTTGATATTATGAGGTAATCGAAGCCGTATTTCTCCTTGCTTCCCTCAGTCTGCAGATACCTGTCAGCAAGGTCAACTTTCTCCACGTTCTCATACACCAGTTTGACTCCGGTTGAAACCAGCCCTTCGACCCTCCTTATGATTTTGGCAGGATCAGTTCCACGGAATGCCACTTCAAGATAACCCGGCTGGAATTCCTGCTCCAGGTTCCTGTCAAAAATGGTTATTGATACCTCTTCATTCCTGATCTGTTTTGACAGATCCTTTGCAAGCTTGCTGGATGTTATCAGGCCTCCAGCACCGCTCCCGATTATTGCTATTTTCTTCATATTTACCACCCTGATTGAATGTACAGTGATTTTTTCCTGAAACAGTTCTTCACCTGAATCCCATTGGGAAAACTTCCACCAGCGCCAGTGTTTTTTCCCGGATCAAATAGGGATGCACTGGTTCCGGAATGAACTGTTTCATTTATTGGAAATGGATTTACTGATACGGGTATCACCGACCTATGCCTTCTTCCCTGTCACCTTGATGGTGATTTCGAAGATTCTGTCCGCTTCCTTCGATCCCATGAACTGGTTCCTTGTTCTCTCGCACCATGCCTTTGAGTCGGGAACCGCACCC
>JAKBSB010000221.1 GCA_021845155.1 Thermoplasmata archaeon | reverse complement strand
TATTCAAACCGCACCGATACACCATGGGGATACATAAAAACGCTCTATAACGACAATGGGAAGGGAATAAACGAATATTTCATAAAGGCAGAACAGAATGCCCCAATAAGGGTATTCAGAAAGTCAATACTCAGGGTCATACAGGGAATGGGAACACTTGATAAGAAACCCGAGAAAATATACAAGGAAAAGGACATAGTGGTTGTTGACAGAGATATAACATTTCAGAGCATGGCCAATTCAAAGCTTGAGTTAATATATCTATAATCTGCCGCAAATCTTACATTTCCTGAAGGATTATTCTTTTTGAAAGAATAATTTTGCATAACATTCCGAACAGCTGTTCTGGCTGAATGACAAGGCTTGAAGGAGGACTCATTATATACGCTATAACAAAATTTAATATGCAGTAGATAATGGGTCAAGGATCTTCTATGTCCGTATTAACCAGGGAAGTGCTCATCAGGGCTCTTGAAAAAACTTACGGTAAGAAGGGAATGGGGCAGGGCGATATTGAGGAACTCTGTGATTTTGTCCTATCTTTCTTCGGCTACGACGACTACGTTCTGGATAATGTTCTTTCAGCTCCAGAACGGGACGTGTTCTACAATCTTGAGGAATATGGATTTCTTGAGACACACAGGGAAGAGATCAACATTGTCAAGGGAAGATCATGGAGAATCAACCAGTGGACATACAATAAAGATAAGATTACAAGGATCGCAGACAAAATAGAAGAGGAAGCTCCGGAAGAAGACGTTTACGACGAGATATTCAGGCAGATGGAATAATCAGTCATATGTGAATCTTTTTTCTGAATAACGGTAAAGCCTGACCCAGACAACGAATGTAAGTATTACAACTATTATGACCATAAATATGTCTATGGCATCTGCGTATACCAGGTTCCCACTTGAAATTGCTTCAGATACCAGCAGCATCAGTCCATGTTTCACGGAGAATGTTTTCCCATTGAATGTTACATATTCTGCAACCAGCAGACCACCCCAGTAACTTCCAACAGCCGACATGGATCCCGTGATCAGTCCCGGTACTATTGCTGGAAACGACAGATGTTTAATCTTCATTCTCCTGTTGAATTTGTAAGTCCTGGTTATAACTTCAAGCTCATTCGGTATGCTGATTGCAGATCCGTAAACATTGAAAAATATGTATGAGGCTGCAGAGAGATAAGCTATAAGCATAACATCTGCATTGAAGGCAAGGCCTTCCCCAAGGAATACCGAAACCCGTGGTGTCAGGAAAATTACTATGAGTGGAAGTAAAACAGGTGACGGTATTGAGTACAGTATCTGGAATATACCCGTTGTAAGCCTTCCAGAAACCTTTCTTCTTCCAAAAAACACTGCAAGAGGCACCATGGTTCCAAGCGAAATGGCAAATACGGTGGCTATCCTTGCCAGATCATACAGGGTTGCAATGCCAAAAATCTTCAGGTAGTATGGGTTAAGTATATACTGTGTAAAAGCTGAACTGAAACCGGATTCCGCAACAAAATATAATGTTATGAGCAGGACTGCCAGAAGAGTTGATCCAACAATAACATTGACAACTCTGTCTGAAAATCTTAGGGGGGGTCTGGCATTATGTTCCCTTCTGGGAATAGATCTGTTAACCACTGAAATAGCTGATTGTGTGGATCCAATGACCTGGTTGATTCTCTCTCCTATAACGGTCACGAATGCATTCTGCCTCCTCCTTGATTTTTCCACATTTTCCGGCATGTTGCTTTCAAATTTGTACTTCTCAGCAATCTTTATGAGAGGGTTTATGAAAAAATAGAATGTGAGTCCTATTGCCACTATGAGAAACATGATAAGAATAACAATGCCCGTGTAGTTCCCGACATTTGCAAGCTGCACAGATAAAGTACCTACTCCAAAGACCTCATAATTCCTGTTCCCTATGGTGATGACCTCAGTAAGTGTTACGTAAAAAAGAGCACTGGCAAAGGACGGCATTATATTGGCCACAATGGAGGGAAAAGCAGCTGGTGCATAGAGTCTTCTCAGCTTCTCGAGCATGCCTATTTTGTATACTTTTGTTACACTCTCATACTCTTTCGGTATATGGAGGACAGACTGATACACACCAAGAATAAGATTCCAGATAACTGCAGTTATAAGGAGGAAATCAACTGCAAGCTCAGTTCCCAAGGAGCCTCCAATCCTGACAATAAAGAAGACAAGTATTATGGGGAAGAATGATACAACAGGTACTGCTTCCAGAACATCAGTTATTGGGATTATTATTACTTCAGCAGCCCTTACCTTAGCGGCAAGAACCCCAAATATCAGGGCAAGAAATACTGAAATTATGAGGATCAGTCCTATTCGTCCAAAGGTGAGCAATATGGCATAAATTATTGTAAGATAAAAACTCCCGAACATTATTGCCACACCCCCTTCTCATGTTTTTCCTGTACCTGGGTATGCTTAACTATATTTATTTATTTTTCATCCAACGGAATCTGTGGCTTATTGATCCCATGCAATCATGACCATCTTCAACATGGAAATATAAGCCAGAACAACCGTACATCTATCTTTTAAAAAAACTTCCACCCAGAAATGCAACAAAAAGGCCAAGTGCCCCAATGAGAATTGCTGATCCTGGACTTTCAAGTAAAAGATGGCTTATAGGCTTCTTTGCCGGATCAAACCTGTCCACATGGATTTCGTAACGATCCCTGAACTCAACAACATGGATGCCTCTTATGGAGCCAGGAATGGATGATCTCCAGTCGGCAATCTGCCCTTTTGGCTCTCCTATTGATCTCACGAACAGGCCACTTTCCTCAGGTCTTGGGATGAACTCAATATCATCTGACTTGTAAATGGTGGCTTTCTTTTCAACAAGGACATCCGTCACCACCTGGTTCCAGAAATCGTAAGGTGCATTCATTTCAGGTTAAGATTGATTCACTGGCAATACATTTACTTTTTTGTCCCTACTGTGAATAAGATACTCCTTGCATTGAAACTTAGTTTCGGGAAATATGACAGAAACAATCATCCACTCTGGTTCAGGAAAATATGAGGGGATGTAAGATACTTAACCAGAAGCTTAGAATTTCTAGTATATTAGAGTTTACTTTAGTATTTACCTCATTGGGAAGGGAAACGCAGGATACAGCCAAATCCAGCTTAATTTTTTATATTTTGTTGTCAGTTTTCTTGCAAATTCTCCCAAACAAACCTTAAGAAACTACCGACACGCA
>JAKBSB010000220.1 GCA_021845155.1 Thermoplasmata archaeon | reverse complement strand
TTTCCTGTGCCTGTACTATGAATAGCAGGAGCGCGATCATTGACAGTTCTATGAGCCATGTGTTGCTGGTGCTCAGTACTGGACGGGATCTCCTTCCATCGTCCTTTACATTATGCAGGAAAAGGCTGATTCCAAGCGAGACTATTCCGGTCATGAGGCCAAAAACAAAGAGAAGATGGTACCCGGAATATGACTCTATGAAGCCTCCTATGGCGGGACCAAAACCCCAGCCTATGTTATTGCCGACCCTGAGGATCGAAAACCCCTTGAGCTGCACGTCAGATGACCTGGAAATTAGCGCATTTGACGCTGGGGATTGAACCGCATTTGCCACCATGAACATTATGAAAGCCGCAGGATAGAGAAGTGCAGATAAGGCAATCCCGGGAACAAAGCTGATTACGGCATATATGACAACTGCCATTGAGTATGAGAAGATCATTGCTTCCTTGTGCCCGACCCTGTCCGATATTGCTCCTCCATATATGTTCACGAAAGCTGCCAGGAGACCTCCTGCAGTGAATATGACACCGTCATAGAAAAGTGATATTTTCAGGACTTCATGCATATACAGTGAACTGTAGATCCAGATTGATGAATAGCCCAGTCCTCTTACTGTGGAAGAACCAGTTATTAGTGAGACGTTCCTGGAAACCATTCACGGACTGATGGTAGCAGGACTTATATTCTATTTGCTTTTTCCCGTCCGGACTGCAATTTTTTTTATATCCCCTTAACATTTCATACTGTGGCAAGAACCAAGACATGCGAACTTTGTGGCACCGAATTTTCATGCGGGGGCCTGTTTGGATGCTGGTGTGACCAGGTAAAGGTAGATGCAGGTCAGAGGGAACTGCTTTCATTGATCGCTTCTGACTGTGTATGCCCTGACTGCCTGAGAAAGAAAGTATAGGGGCAGGATGCTATTTCATCTGCCCGATAAATACCTGAGTTTCGTATTCCATTGTGGCGTATCCGTTCTTCTGGAATTTCCTGAACAGTTGTTTCAGGCTTTCAACAGCGTTACCATATTCCGGATCATCGGGTCCGAGAGCATAAGAAGTGGAAAAATATCTGCCAAGAATGCCGTCAAGGTCCAGTTTCTGGTCGTTTTGAATTTTAAACATTTTATATCCTCCATTAAAGAACGTCGAAAATGTGGCTGATGTTATTCGAGAGTTTCCAGTGCCATGATAATTGTGGCTGTATCTGGAACATATATCATCATACGCCCTGCTCAGGCTCTTCTCATTCTCTGAACGATTGTTCCATATAAGGGCTGCATATCCTCCATGTTTCAGGATCCGAATCATCTCTGTTTTTGCCGCAACAGGATCAAACCAGTGGAATGACTGACCTGCAACTACAACATCTATGCTATTGCTCTCCAGACCCGTATTTTCAGCAGTTCCGTTCAGGACGGTGCAGTTCGGGAAAACTGAATTGAACTTCAATGATTCAGAACGCATGTCTTCATTCGGTTCAACGCAATAGACCCGGTTTCCGTTATCAAGAAATAATCTCGACAGTATCCCCGTGCCAGACCCAATGTCAACTACAACCCAATCTCGTTTGAATCCCGTTTCTCTCGAAAGTATTTCAAGCAGCTCTTTTGGATACCCGGGCCTGTATTTGGAATAAATCGATGCTTTTCCGCTGAAAAGGGTCTTACTGTCGACCATGAGAATGTCATGGAAATGAACTATAAAAACAGCTGATCTGACTCCTTTTGTAGATCAGCCTGCTGAGATTAGATTATGAGAAATGTGATCAATCACGATCATTTCTTCGGCGATCATTGCCATATCTTCTGGGTCCGCGTGATCCACCTGAGCTCCGCCCACCGCTGTTTCCATAGCGTCTTGGGCCGCTGTGTCCCCCATACTGTCTCTCGCCACGGTCTCCGCCACGTTCAGATCTTTCCCCACGGTTTCCCCTCTGCCCGTAAAATTCTGTGGAGCTTATCATCTGGACGTTTTCCACATTCTCCAGGTCAAGGTCGAGTATCTTCATTTTCACATTTGCCTTTCTCTTTATGTCCGATATAAGGGACTGCTCTGAGGCAGATATGATGGTGAATGCTCTTCCGTCCTTTCCCATTCTTGCAGATCTACCGACCCTGTGAACATATGAATTGCCTGTGTCTGGTGCATCATAGTTGATTATGTCCGTAACATCAGGTATATCGAGACCTCTGGAGGCGACATTTGTTGCGATGAGGAACTGTGCCCCCCGCTTGAAATTGCTCAGGGATCTTTCACGCTCGGCCTGGGTAAGTCCTCCATGAAGCAGGATGACATTAAGGTCCATCTGCTTTAGCATATAGTGGATCTTGTTTGCAGAGTCCTTTGTGTTTGTGAATATGATGGCCTTTGCTGGCTCGTGCTGCTCTATGTATGCAAGAAGAGTTCTGAATTTCTGGTTCCTGCCGGCAACAGCATAATAGTGACTAATGCTCTGTACAGTAACCTCCTCCTCTTCCCCTACAATCACATTCTCGCGATCCTTCTTCATATGGGATTTCGCTATGCTGAGAATCTCTCTCGGCATTGTGGCAGAGAACAGCATTGTCTGCCTCTCCCTTGGCATATAGGAGATTATCTCCCTTGCGTCGTCTATGAAACCCATGTCAAGCATGACATCCGCCTCATCTAAAATGAGGTATTCGATCTTGCTCAAATTCAGGGCATCCCTTGATATGAGGTCAAGTACCCTGCCGGGTGTTCCAACCACAATGTTTGCCCCTCTTCTCAGTGCATCAAGCTGGGCGTTTATGGATGCCCCGCCATACACTGTGACAACGTGCAGCTTTGCATCTCTACCCATCTTATCTGCAACTTCCGCAACCTGCTTTGCAAGTTCCCTTGTGGGGGTAAGAACGATAGCCTTAAGCCCTCGTGTGCCCCAGATCTTGTTTATAACTGGTATGAGAAAAGCCCCTGTCTTTCCGGTTCCTGTTTTCGCTCTCACTACTACATCTTTTCCATCGAGAATCAGGGGTATTGAAACTTCCTGAACCTCTGTGGGATTGGTAAAATTCATCTTTTTAAGCTGTTCTACCAATCTTTCTTCTATTCCTATTTCTGTAAATGTTCTCACTTAAAACTATCCAATATTGCGCCTAACTAATTTAAGTATTGCATTATTCCATAATGGCAAATTCCGGTTGAAAAAATCTGCAATTCCCAGTTCTGAAATTATGAACAAACAGGAAGAAGTGACCTGGAAAGAAATGAAATCATGCAACCTCAGGATGTGAGAAT
>JAKBSB010000219.1 GCA_021845155.1 Thermoplasmata archaeon | reverse complement strand
ATCTTTGGTTCCATGAAATCTAGGGGAATAAGGTGTAAGGTATCTTCGTGGCGCAGGATAAATTCCAGTATCCTACCGATTCAGGCAAAAGCCAGCGGCAACTATCTGAACTCCATAATTGCTGCAAATGAGGCTTCAGCATCAGGATTCGATGAAGCAATTCTTCTATCAGAGGGTGGATATGTGGCGGAAGGTACAGGAGAAAACATATTCATCGTAAAAGACGGAACCATTCTTACACCGGGAAAGGATTCTGACATACTTTTAGGAATTACAAGAGAATCTATAATAGAAATCTCCAGGGATATGGGCCTGACCATCATTGAAAGAAGAATTCACAGGGATGAGTTATACACTGCGGATGAAATATTCCTCGCAGGTACTGCTGCTGAAGTGACTCCTGTGATAAATGTTGACGGTTTAAAAGTTGGTGAAGGTAAGACTGGAAAAATAACGGCATCTGTTTCTGACATGTATGATCGGATTGTAAGGGGAAAAGAAAAGAAGTATTCGAAATGGATCACACCGGTATAAAATAGACACATCGAAGGCCATAGAATGAGACTGTTCACCGTAACCGGTCCACCTGCCAGTGGAAAAACAACAACTTCAAGGATGATTGCCGAAAGTTTTCACAGGTGTGCATTAATTGAGGGTGATGTCATCTATGACATGATCGTAAGCGGACAGGAACAGCCCTGGTTAAGCGAAAGTCAGGTAAACATGGCATTCAAAAACATAACTGACATTACCTTAAATTTTCTTTTCAATGGATTTGATGTAGTTCTGGACTGGATAGTTATGCCAGATCAAGTGGAGAGTATGGTTAAAAGCATCAATATGAAGGATTTGAAGGTTTACTACATAGTCCTGATGGCGAGTCCCAATACTCTCAAGTTTCGAGACAGAACCAGGAACGGTTCCCTTCTTAAAAGAATAGAGATTCTACACAGGGAATTTGCTGAAACGGCACCAGAACAACACATGATTTACTGTGACAATCTGGATAGCAGCACAGTCGTCAAATCAGTTCTTGAAAACCCCGGTAGGTTTGAAATGGCATTCCGATGAATTCTGGAGAATTTGGAATTTAGGTGAAGTATGAAAAAAAGTGGAAAATCCGAAACAGTAAATGCGGCAGTAAAGCCTGTTGTCAAATGGGCTGGAGGAAAGAGGCAGATTCTCCCCCAGATGCTTTCAAACCTGCCCGAACAATGGAATAGATATTTTGAGCCGTTTGTTGGAGGTGCAGCCATGTTTCTTGCGTTAAGGAATAATCATAGAGCAAAAATGGCAACCATAGGAGACACAAACTCCGAACTTGTAAATCTTTATCTTGAGATCAGGGACAATCCGGAAGGACTGATCAGGCGCATCAGTGCCATGGAATTCATAAACGAAAGACAATCCTACACATCCGCAAGGACTCTATTCAACACCATAAAGGGTGCCGAAGAGAGTAAAACAGAGAGAGCAGCACTATTTCTTTATCTTAATCGCCACTGTTTCAACGGGCTATGGAGGGTAAACAGCAGTGGAAACTTCAATGTTCCAATCGGGAAATACAGGAATCCTTCCATACCAAATCCAGATGAAATCAGGAAATATTCTGGAGCCCTCCAGAATGTGGACATAAGGTGTGGTGATTTTGAATCAACTGTTGCGGGAGTCCAACCAGGAGATTTCGTATACTTTGACCCACCGTACGAACCAGTTTCAAAGACTTCCAGGTTCACATCATATACAAAAACTGGTTTTCCATTTTCCGAACAGCAAAGACTAAGCGATCTGTGCAGGAAACTTGACAGTACGGGAGTTTATTTCATGGTGAGCAATTCGTTTTCGCCTTCCATAATTGAACTTTATGGCGAATTTACAATTAAGAGAATTGAGGCAAAAAGAAGCATCAACAGCGACAGTCACGGGAGAACAGGCATAACTGAACTTCTCATTACCAACTACGTTCATTCCTGAGTTTAACTCCACGGGATGATACAGAATACCTGCATGTTTTTGAGAAGATTTATGAAATACCTGCTATTAAGCACTGATGAGAAAAGAGGATATTGAGGAATCGCAGTCGTACTTCACTACAACAGTGGCACTTGTTACATCGTTGCATGAGGACAGGATCAATGTAATGTCCGCTGAATGGTCAATACGTGTTTCCATTGAACCATTCCTCATGGCGGTATTCGTGGGTTACCAGAGAGGAACGTATGATATGATAAAGAATTCCGGTGAATATGGTTTAAGTTACTGTTCAGATCAGCAGGGAAATCTGGCACACATTGCAGGTAATTATTCAATAAGGGATCACGATAAATTCGGTTTGGCAGAATTCAGGACCTTCAGTGCAAAATACATCAAGGCTCCGCTCATCGAAGGGTCAATATCAAACTTTGAATGCAGGGTTATAGACGAGTTCAAGGTGGGGGATCACGCAGCGTTCATAGGGGAAGTCCTCACTGGTTATTATGATGAAGAGAAGAAACCCCTGGTCTTTCACGGTGGGCATTTCAGGGGCATTGGAAACAGATTGACCAGAGGATCGTAGGGTGTAAAATCATTACTGGCTCTTGAGTCGGTCAATAAGTGAACTTGCTTCCCTGCTGGTGAGCTCTTCTATGCTCCCCTTTTTCAATTCCTTCAGGTATCTGGTCGTCTTTACCAGTCCCTTGTCATTTTTCTGCAAATTCCTGATAAAACTGATCTGTTTCTTTGTGGCTGCGTTCCCTTCAGAACCTCCAGAATCGGTACCTTTAAGTTTGGTTAACGTGTCAATCAGTTCCGATGCTTCGCTGAGGGAGAGGAGATTCACGCTTCCTTTTCCCTTTTCGAGAAGGAAATCTTCCGTCGCCTTTATTCTTTCATCAGAATCCTGTAGTCTTGTGAGGAATGTGATCTGCTTGCCCGTGGCAAATGTATCGGTTTCAGCTGTATCTCCCTGAACCTTAATCTTTTTAAGTTCATCAATCAGTTGTGAAGTCTCTTTTATAGAAAGCTCCTCTACATCTCCTTTCTTGTATTCCCTGAGAAACTTGTTTAAAGCTTCTTCCCTTTCGCTGGATGATTCCCGCAATTTCTTGATAAACATCAGCTGATTCTTTGTAGGACCTGTACCTTCCATTTAAATCACTTTACTATTTTACGGACTTTTCATGCCGAGGAGAATAATAAATTATTGCTTCAAAAGGTGTATCAATTGAAAAGGTTCTAACAATGTTCACGAAATTATGGGGCTGCCCGGATTTGGACCGGAGTCTCAGGCTCCCA
>JAKBSB010000218.1 GCA_021845155.1 Thermoplasmata archaeon | reverse complement strand
CCAGAAAGTCTGGATTTCGCTTATTTGCCATAAGAGAACTCCCTGTTGTGAAACCATCAGGAAGCTTTATAAAAGAGTGTTCTCCAGAACTGTAGACTATCATGTCCTGTGCAATCCTGGAGATTGATACCATGGTTTTCTCCAGCACATAAATAACATCTAGATCATCCATTCCTCTTAAAAAAGAGCCATAGATCGGGTTTTCCATATGCCTTTTGAAACCCAGGCTTTTAGCAACCGCATTAAAATCAACCGGTGACATTGATCCAAATCCGGATCCGTATCCGAACGGAGACTCTTCCATAAGTGACCCAGTCACTTCCAGGGCTTCCTTTGATAATGTTACCATTACAGATGCAATGTAGTCATAATACGTTCCTATGGCAACAGGCATTGCCTGCCTGTAATGTGTATGCCCCGGAATAGAACCGGATGCTTCCATACCCTTCTTATGTGCGGTTTCAGCCACTTTCAGAGTCAGCCTGGAAATGTTCAGAAGATGATCTGCCTGAAACATCCGGATATCTGTGTGACTCTGTTCGTTCCTGGACAGGAATATTCGAAGGTTTTCGTATGGTTTTCCCGATATCTCACCCACCATTGCCTCTACATACCCATGAACATCCTCAAATTCCGGATTTATAACCATGCTCTTGTGTAACAGGCTTAGAAGTGATTTCAGTATTGATTTGCTATCTTCCTCGGGAATAAGGGACTGATTGTAAATTTGTATATGATATGCCAGAAGTGACAGCACTTCATAGTCCAGCAGCAGAGAATCCCTGATCGTATCCTCTGCGGTCATTATATCTGTTATGTCATCTCCAGTGTCCTTGCTGGCCCCACCATTCCATATCTTTTCTATTTTCTCACTCATTTATGGCAATTTCCTGTTTCATTTTCTTTCTTCCTTTGATTGTAGCAATAGTCTGGCTTCCAAATACGTAGATAAAGCCGGGAGATTTGCTCTGGTCAAAGGTCTGCCCAATACCATATGTGGATTTTGAGAAATCATAAAGGGAATTGTAGCTCTCCACGCCCATCGGTATAATATTTCCCCTGTAAAGCTTGAGTTTCACTTTGCCGTTAACCAGTGAATTGACACTTTTCTGGAACTGCATGATGTGTTCCATTGATGGATCGTACCACAGCCCATTATAAACCATCTCTGAAAATGTCTGATCCATTGTTTTCTTCAGCTGTGATTCTCTTTTGTTCAGGACAAGCGATTCAAGATATTTGTGTGCGTTGATTATGGTTACAGCAGCAGGACATTCATAAAATTCATGACTCTTGATGCCCACCAGCCTGTCCTCTATCATGTCTATTGCTCCTATTCCATTTTTACCGCTTATGATATTAAGATGTGCAATCAAATCATCAAGTTCCTCTTTCCTTCCGTTAAGTTCAACAGGTAAACCATTCTGAAACCCTATAGAGACCAACTCAGGAATTGAACTTGATTTCTCCGGTGGAAGAATCCACCTGTATGCATCATCCGGAACCCCTTCGTCCGGATATTCAATGGAAGAACCTTCAACAGATCTTCCCCACAGATTTTCATCCACAGAATATTTTCCTCCGTAAGACACTTCTATTCCATGTGATTTTGCATAGGCTGTCTCATCCTCACGATTCATATTCATGTCTCTAACTGGGGCGATAACTTCAAGATTCTCATCGAGTGCCTTTATTGAAACCTCAAACCTCACCTGGTCGTTCCCCTTCCCCGTGGAACCATGAACTACGGTATCGCATCCATACTTTTCTGCCATCTTAACGGCCTCATATGACATTAAAGGCCTTGCCAGGCTTGTGGATAGAGGATAACGATCCTGGTACATTCCATCGTTCAGTATGCCGGCTGATACAAACTCATAAGCGAATTTCTTTTTTACATCCCTGGTGACTGTTTCAACTGCACCCAGTTTTTTAGCTTTTTTTGCTATAGCTTCAAGATCATTTTTTTCCTGTCCTACATCCAGTGTCAGTGTTACAACATCGAAGTCCATCTCCTCCTGCAGCCACTTTATCATCACAGATGTGTCAAGTCCGCCGGAATAGAGAAGCAATGCCTTTTTACCCATTACAGATGATTTTTGGACTGCATATGAATATGATTGAAAAATATGTCATTCGTAATATCAGAATAGATTGTTTAATCATAATAATGTTAAAATAGACATATATTATGTAAAAATTATGCAGGATGCCATGAAGAATGAAGAAACAGTGGAAGTGAGAGTGGCCCGGTTTCTTTCAGAAAACCCGGATATTTCGATTTCACTGAAAGAAGGGATTGTAAACATAAGCAAACTTGCACAGCTCATCACCGGAAACAATGGAGACCTGAACCTTATTTCAGTGAGATCTGCACTTAACAGGCTGAAAAAGAGTCCTGAATCAAATTCCGGAAAGTACAGTGCAGATTCTCTTCTTAAAAAAAGCAGGGTAAGCCTTCAGGATAAAATATGCGTGGTTACTGCAAGAACTGCCCGGGATATGAAATACATATCTGCAACATACCTCCAGGACAGTGTGGTCTATATTGTGGATGAGATGAGCAGCAGGATTCCCGACCCATCCCAGGTGTTGCGCATAGAGAGGGATGTGAGCATGATACATATTTTGTCACCTAAAGAAATTGAGAAAACTCCTGGTTTTGTAATGAGAATAACACACAAGCTGTTTGCAAGGGGAGTTAACATCCTCCAGCTTATTTCATGCTCCAATGAGACAATAATAATACTTGCAAGAAAAGATTCCACAACAGCATATGAGATACTCACCTGATAATTCTACCAGATTTGGAAAGTATATACTCTGTCTCATTAATGTGTTCGGCAAACCTTAGATTTTCAATACCCTTTCTGTAAACCATCTTTCTAAGCTTTTCAACAGTTTTCATAAAATCCAGAAAATATCTGTTCACGTTGAAATAGACATGATCCTCCTCGAATCTTATTGCACATCCCTTGTATTCATTGTTTTTGCAGAACGGATCTGAAGGATCGATCTCTATAGTGGACCTTTGCCTGATGAAATATCTGTGTATGAGACCGCCTCTGATTATCTTGTAGGTCTGCCTGCTGTTTAAGCCTGAGTAGCATTTTCCCGCCATTTTAAGATATCTGGCATAATTCTTGTTTGACTGACCCGGGCCAAAAACTATGACCTCCGGCTCTCCGTCCACTATTCTTCCCAGTCCTCCAATCATTTCAGAATAAGCAAACAACCCTATTGCAGTAAGCACAGGCAGTCCGTTCTTGATAGTTGTT